>JAYTSV010000189.1:0-14735 GCA_043745465.1 Fimbriiglobus sp. | reverse complement strand
CCTTGAGGCCCGGCCGGTTATCGACTTCGAGGCCGTTGGCCTTCAACAACGCGATGCCGGCGGCTTCGAGCTTGTCGGCGATCAGAACACGCGGCATGTCGTCCGTCCGGTGGCAGTGGGAGAGTCGGTAAACCGCCATCTTAGGGGTTTGCCGCGTCGGCGGAATCGGCGGGTGCAATCGGCCACCGTTCCGCGTAAAATGGTGTTCCCGCCGACGCCCCTTCTCGGAGCACCCCCATGATCTCGCGCCGCGACCTGCTCACCCGCTCCGGCGTCGGCATGGGCCTCCTCGGCCTCACGCAACTCCTCGGCGACAATCGCCTGCTCAGTGCCGAAGCCAAGCCGAACGCGAATCCGCTGGCCGCGAAGCCGTCGCCGCTGCCGTCGAAGGTCAAGCGCGTCGTCCACATCTTCGCCAACGGCGGGCCGAGCCAGGTGGACACGTTCGACCCGAAGCCGGCGCTCGTGAAGTACGCCGGTAAGCCGCTGCCGACGGGCAACCTCAAGACCGAGCGCAAGACGGGTAGCCTCATGCCGTCGCCGTTCAAGTTCGCCAAGTACGGCCAGTCGGGCACCGAGGTGTCGGAGATTTTCGCCAAGACGGCGGCCCACATCGACGACATCTGCGTGATCCGCTCGATGTACGCCGACGTGCCGAACCACGAGCCGTCGTTCCTGCTGATGAACACCGGCGAGAGCCGCCTGGTGCGGCCGTCGCTAGGCTCGTGGCTGACGTACGGCCTCGGGACGGAGAACCAAAACCTCCCCGGCTTCGTGGCGATGTGCCCCGGCGGGATGCCGCTGATGGAGAGCCAAAACTGGCAGGCCGGCTTCCTGCCGGGGGTGTTCCAGGGCACCTATATCGACTCGGCGCAGACCGACATCGAGCGGCTCGTCGAGAACGTCCGCAACAAGAACGCCCCAGGCGCGGAGCAGCGCCGGCAACTCGACCTGCTCGCCAGGATGAACGCCGCGCACGCCGCGACCCGCCCCGCCGACCCGCTGCTCGAAGCACGCATCCAGTCGTTCGAGCTGGCGTACCGGATGCAGTTCGAGGCGACGGACGCGTTCGACGTGTCGAAGGAAACGCAACTCGTGCGCGACAGTTACGGCCCCGGCAACCAGGCCCGCAGCCTGCTCATCGCCCGCCGACTGCTGGAGCGGGGTGTGCGCTTCGTGCAGGTGTCGCACGCCCCGGTGCAGCCGTGGGACAGCCACGACGACCTCGAAATCCAGCACCGCAAGCTGGCCCGCGAGATCGATCAGCCGATCGCGGCGCTCATCAGCGACCTCAAGCGCCTGGGCCTCTTTGAATCGACGCTGATCATCTGGGGCGGCGAGTTTGGCCGCACGCCGGTGGTCGAGTTGCCGACGCCCGGCTCGAACGCCGGCAAGGTGAACGGCCGCGACCACAACCACTGGGGCTTCTCGATGTGGCTGGCCGGCGGCGGGGTCAAGGGCGGCACCGTCGTCGGGGCGACCGACGAGTTCGGCTTCAAGGCGGTCGAGAACCGCGTCCACCCGCACGACCTGCACGCGACCATCCTGCACCTGCTCGGCTTCGACCACGAGAAGTTCACCTACCGCTACGCCGGCCGCGACTTCCGGCTCACCGACGTGAGCGGTCGCGTCGTCAAGGAAGTCCTGGCGTGACCCTCCGCGCCGACGCCCTGACGATCTGGCACGCCGCCGTCGATGCCGTGCGTCCCGAACCGCTCGTCATCGCCGCCGTCGAAAAGTTGCGCCCGCTGCTCGAACGCGCGCCAGTCATCCGCGTCGTCGGCTGCGGCAAGGCGGGTGCCGCGATGGCCGTCGGCGTCGAGACGGCGCTGGCGGACTGCCTCGACCGCGTCACCGGCGCGGTCAACGTCCCCGAAGGTTTCACAGCGACAACGCAGCGGATTCATCTTCACGCGGCGCGACCGGTGGGCATCAACGCCCCGACGCAGGCGGGCGTTGATGGTGCCCGCGCGATGGCGCGACTCCTCGCCGACGCCGGGCCGGACGATGTCGCGCTGGGGCTGATCTCCGGCGGCGGCTCGGCCCTGTTGCCGTGGCCCGTCGAGGGCGTGAGTCTCGCCGACAAGCTCGCCGTGACGGCGCTGCTGGCCGGCAGCGGGGCGACGATCGGCGAGATGAACGCCGTGCGGAAGCACCTGTCCCGCGTCAAGGCTGGCCGCCTCGCCAAGGGCTTCCGGGGCAAACACTTCGTCACGCTCATCATCTCCGACGTGGTCGGCGACCCGCTCGACGTGATCGCTTCCGGCCCGACGACGCCCGACCCGACGACCTACGCCGACGCCCTCGCCGTGCTCGACCGCTACGACCTGCGAAGTCGCACCCCGGTCAGCATCTTGTACCACCTCGAACGTGGTCGCCGTGGCGAACTCCGCGAGACGCCGAAGTCGCTGCCGGCGACGGTCGAGAACCGGCTGATCGGCACCAACGCCCTGGCCCTCCTCGCCGCCGCCCGCGCCGCCGAACGCCTCGGCTACCGCGTCGTGTCGCTGGGCAGCGCGGTCGAGGGTGAGACGGCCGACGTGGCCCGTCGGCACGCCGCCATCATCCGCATGCTGCCGCCACGAACGTGCTTGCTCTCCGGCGGCGAGACGACGGTGACCCTCGGCCGTGACCCGGGGAAAGGCGGTCGCAACCAGGAGTACGCCCTTGCGCTAGCCCTCGCACTGGGTGACATGCCGAACGCGTTGACCCTCTCCGGCGGCACCGACGGCGAAGACGGCCCGACCGACGCCGCCGGGGCCATCGCCGACGCCGACACCCTCCGCCGCGCCGCGGCCCTCGGCTTGAGCGCCGCCGACCACCTGAGCCGGCACGACGCCTACCCTTTCTTCGACGCCGTCGGCGGCCTGATGCGCACTGGCCTGACGGGGACGAACGTCATGGACGTGCGGCTCACCCTCGTCGGCTAAAAAACTTCCCCCATTTTTTGCACGCCGCCGCGCCCGGGTCGCCACTATTACTCGGCACTCACGCTTCGGACACTCTGCACTTTGCGTTCTGCCCTCGGAGACGACATGAGACTCACTCTGCGCACCCTGCTCGCTTACCTCGACGACACCCTCGACCCGGCGATGGCGCGCGAGATCGGCAAGAAACTGACCGAGAACCCGCCGGCGCTGGAACTCGTGGATCGCCTCAAACGGGTGACGCGGAAGCGCGGCCTCGGCGTGCCCGCGTCCGGCACCAAGGGGGACGCCGCCGACCCCAACCTGGTCGCGCAGTACCTGAGCGACACGCTGACGCCCGAGCAGGTCACCGCGTTCGAGAAGACGTGCCTGGACTCGGACGTGAACCTGGCCGAGGTCGCCGCCTGCCACCAGATTTTAACGCTGGTGCTGTCCGAGCAGGTCCGCGTCCCGCCGACGGCCCGGCGGCGCATGTACGGCCTGGTCGGCGCGCCGGCGTCCTTGCCCAACCGCAAGCCGGGCAAGACGGTGCCCGTCGGCGGCACCCGGGACGACGGCCCGCCGCCGGACGACCGCATCGACGCCTCGTACCTCCTCGGCATGTCGGCGTACACGGCGGGCGAGAAGCCGGCCGTCCGCTTCGCCCGGCTCGCCGTCATCGGCCTGGTCGCCACGGTCCTCTTGGTCGCGGCGACGATGGCCTGGCCGCGCCACCAGGACGCCCCGCGCGAGATGGCCGCGCTCGTGACCGCCCCGATCAAACCGGACGGAGCGAAGCCGGAGGTCGCCGCCGGGGAGAAGGCCGAATCATCCGAGAACTCCCGAGTTTTCAGGGTGGAGGATCTCCTCACCCTGCCGTTCAAGCCGCCGGAAACACTGCCCTCCCCCCCGGTCAAGTTGCCGGTAGCCCCTGGACCCTCCGTCGTCGAACCGGCGAAGGAAGCCGGGCCGCCGCCCGCGGCGAGCGCCGACCGCGTCGTCATCGGCCAGTGGGAGAAGCGCGAGCCGACGCCGGTCCTGGTCCGACAGACGCCGACTAACCCCGTTTGGACGCGCGTCCCGGCCGACGCCCCGGACGTGATTAGCACCGACCGGCTGACCTGCCTGCCGGGGTACAAGGCGACGGTCAAGCTCGAATCGAACGTCGTCATCGACCTGTGGGGCAACCTGCCCGACCTGTTCCTCGGGTCGCCGATCCTCGAAGCGTCCCTCACCCCGACGTTCCCGGCCCGCGGGTTCGACGCCGACCTGACGGTCCACACCGGCCGCTTCTACGTCAGCACCAAGCGGCCCGGCGGTGCGGTAGTCCGGCTCCGCTTTGCGACGGAAGTGTGGGACGTGGTCCTCGCCGACGACAAGACGGACGTGGTGCTCGAAGTCAGCCGCGAACTCGTGCCCGGCCCCGCTTTTGCCGTGCGGGTGTCCGTCGGACTGCACGTCAACGCCGGGTCGGCGACGGTGACCGCCCCCGCGCTCAAGGCGGTCGTGCTGGGCAAGGCCGGCGAACTGTACTGGGACTCGGCGACCGGGAAGAGCCGGGCCAAGCCGGACCCGGACGCCCGGACCAAGGCCGACCGGTCGGCGTACTGGTCGAAGTTCCCGGTCTTCCCGGACGCGGCCCGGGCCAAGGCGTCGCTCGCCGCCCTGGACGAATTCTCGAAGAAGATCGCCGACCCCAACCGCGTCCGCGCGACCTTCGATGAATCCCTCCAGGACCGGCCCGAAAGCGCCACCCTCCAAACCCTCTCGACGGCCCGCGTCGCGGTCCTGATGTTCGCCGGCCTGGGCGACGTGAACGGCCTGGCCGACTGCCTCAACGACCCGAACCGGCCGTTCATCCGCGAGACGGCCGTCCTCGGCCTGCGCTCCCTTTTCGCCGCCGACCCCGGGACCGTCGAGCAGTTCCGCGAAGTCCTCGTCGGCAAGGCCCGGCTGCCCGAAGACGAAGCCGACATGACCGTCCGCCTCCTCCGCGGCTTCACCCCGGCGCAGCGCGGCGACCCGGACACGCTGACCCTGCTCGGCGCTCAACTATCGTCGCCCGCCGTGCCCGTCCGCGACCTGGCGTTCTACACGCTGTTGGGCTACCTCGACCCCAAAGACCCGGCCGCGAAGCAACTCCTCGCCTTCGACGCCGCCGCGTCCGGCGAAGCCCGCGCCGCGTCCACGGCCGCCTGGGGCAAGAAGATCGACGAGTTGAAGAAGAAGGTGCTCGAACCGTAACCGTCAGCGGATTGCGAATCGCGGATGGAAAACGCACAGCGGGTCGCTCGCGGTCCAATCCGCAATTCCAAATCCGCAATCCGCAATTCCCAACGAGGTGGTCGCGTCAGTAGTCTCCGACCACTTCGCCGCCGGCGCGGGTGGCCAGTGCTCGCCAGGTGGCCGGTGGGATGGCGTCGGTGACGAAGCGGACGGAGCCGTCCATGAGGACGACGTTCACGCCGCCGCCGTGGTAGCTGCGGGCCGTCACCGCGGCGTAGGTGTCGCCGACGCTCGACTCGGTCGCGGAGACGTAATCGACGTCGTAAGTCGTGCCGCCGCTGGTGAACTTGACGTTCGTGTTGGGGGTGAAGGCCGCCGTGACGCCGGTCTCGTGGACCTTGCCGTCCACCCACTCGACGTGCGTCACTTTGGCGGGGTCGAAGGCGGCCAGCGGAAGCGCGGCGATGTCCCCCGGAACGACTGGGAACGCGGGCGGGGTGGCGTAGACGGTGGCGTTCGACGCCCCGACCACCCGCGGCGTGTACGCCTTGACCTCGGCGAGGGCGACGGTGTTACTCAGGCCGTCGGAGAAGTCGGCCGGCCGGAAGCCGCGGCTCGGGCTGAACGCCCCGTCACTGCCGCGCATCCCCGTCGCCTTGTTCGTCAGCACGCCCCAGGTGCCCAGGTTGACGCCGTAGTTGATCACCCAGTGCTTGTTGCCATAAGTCGGATCGGTGCCGTAGCCGCGGTCGTTGACCTCGGCCGGGCAGACGAACGTGGCGACCCGCTTCGACGAGACGCCGACTTGGGCGTTGTAGCTGACGCTCAGGTCGATGCCGCGGAACAGATTCTCTTGCTCGATGTACGGCAGGACACGGGCCTGCGCCGACCACGCCGAAGTTGTAGTCACGGTCGAGCCGTTGGGCGTGTAGATCGCGTTGGGCGGCAGGCCGTTGTTCACGTCCATGTAGCCGTGCATGGCCAGGCCGATCTGCTTCAAGTTGTTCCCGCACTTGATCCGCGCGGCCGCCCCGCGAACCTTCTGGACGGCGGGCAGCAGCAGCCCGATCAAGATCGCGATGATGGCGATCACGACGAGCAACTCGATGAGTGTAAAGGCGCGACGGGGTAAACGGCTCATGGCCGACCTCCGAGAGTCAGGAAAGGCGAGCCGGAAGCGTGTGCGACCGGAGTTCGTAGCGGGCGATGCTTTTGTTGAGACAGAGTCGCAACAGCACTTCCCTCAAGATAAGTCACCCCCAAACCCTGTCAAGGGCGGCGGGTGATAAAAGTGGAGTGAATTGCTACTCTTTAAAATCGGCGGCGAAAACAGGCTCAGTCGGCGGTCATGTGGAAATGGTGCAGGAAGCGGTGGTACAGCGGCGTCAGGATCACGGCAACCATCGTCAGGAAGGCGATGCCGCTGTACAGGGCGTAGAAGGTGGCGAACAGCTTGCCTTCGGTGGTTTCCATCTTGTCCACCGGCCCCATGCCGGTCAGGATCATCGCGGCGTTCAGCAGGCCGTCGATCCAGCCGACGTTGCCGAGGTAGTGGTAGCCGAGCGTCCCCAGAGTGAGCGAGAACGCCACGATCACCGTCGCCACGAGGACGTTGCCCCACAGGCGCGACAGGAAGACGTCCATCGGCGCGAGCCGGTCGCCGCGCCGCTCGAGTTTGTGGAAGCCGATCATCGCGCGGTCACTCGGGGAAGTGCGGGCCGGGACGCGGCTAGCTTACGGCGCGGCGACGCCCGTCGACGACTTCGCCTTCGGGGCCGGCTCGGCCAGGAGTTCGTCGATGCGGGCGGTGAACTTCTTGGCCCCGTCGTCGCCCAGTTCGCCCTCCCAGTGGTTGCGGACGTGCCCCGTCTTGTCGACGACGTACGCGCACGGCCAGTACCGGTTGCCCCACGCCTTCCAGTTCGCCCCGTCGTTGTCCACGGCCACGGCGAACGTCAGCTTGTTCTTGGTCATCCGCTCTTTAATCCGGGCCACGTCCTTCTCGGCGTCGAACTCCGGGGTATGCACGCCGACCATCAGGAAGTCCTTGGCGTCCTTGTACTTGTCCTGCCAGGCCCGGTAGTGCGGGTAATTGTGGACGCAGTTGATGCAGCCGTTCGTCCAGAAGTGGACGACGACGACCTTGCCCTTCTGGTCGGCCATTTTGAGCGGCGTGACGTTCAGCCACTCCGACACGCCGGTGAACTCCGGCGCGGGCACTGGCTTCGGCTTCTCGTCGTCACTCCGGCCCACGGCCGTCCACGCCCCAAGGCCCAGCGCCAGCAGTGCCACTCCGACGGTTCGTACTGCGGTCATCGGCGAACTCCTGATCGAGAACTCGAATCGTAACACGGGCGGAGTGCATTCGCAGACTCGCGTCATCATTTTAGCGGCGGCCGCGATTGCAACACGTTACACTAGTCGTTGGGCCGTCTCCAAACTTACACCCGCGGGACATCATGGACCCCGTCAACCACCTGCAAGAAGTTCTGGAATCCGTGCGCGACGGGCGAGCCGACGCCGGGCGGGCCGCGCAACTCGCGCCGGGGTGGTCCCCCGCCCGCTACCCGTCGTTCCTCGATTACCTCAACGCTTGCGGGGCACTGGGCCACCGAATGACCGCGGCCACCGGATCGAACGGGGTCGCGCGGGACGAAAATGTCGCCACCGTCACGGCCCTCTCGGCCGGGACGCCGCCGGCGACCGGTCGCTCGACCGCGGTCTCGTTGGACGGCGTCGGGGACGGATCGCCGCCGACGCTACCGTACCCCCCCGGCGGACATTCGGCCCCGATTCCGGTCGGCAGTGCGGGCGGCCGGTACCGACCGATTCGCCTCCACAAGACGGGCGGCCTGGGGCAAGTCTGGCTGGCCCACGACACGGTCCTCGGCCGCGACGTGGCGTTGAAAGTCGTCCGCCCCGAGCGGGCCGGGCGGGCGGACTTGATCGCCCGCTTCCTCCGCGAGGCGCGCGTCACCGGGTGCCTGGAGCACCCCGGGATCGTGCCCCTGTACGACCTCGTCGAGGGCGGCGAAGCGTGGGGCAGTGGGCCGTGCTACGTCATGCGCTACGTCAGCGGGGGGACCCTCGCGGAGGCGATTGCCAAGTACCACGCGCGGCTGTCCAAGAACGAAGCGACTCCCCTCGAATTCCGAACGCTCCTGGACGCCTTCGTCGCCGTCTGCCGGGCCGTCGCCTTCGCCCACGCGCGGGGGGTGTTGCACCGCGATTTGAAGGGGCAGAACGTCGTCCTGGGCGAGTTCGGCGAGGTGTTTCTGGTCGATTGGGGCCTGACCAAGTTGACCGGCCGGCCGGGCGACGGCGACGGCCTGTACGCCGGCGACGGGGCCGACGAGACGGCCGAGGGCACGATCTCCGGGACGCCCGCGTACATGGCCCCCGAAGTCGCGGCCGGGGGCGACGCCACGACGGCCTCCGACGTGTACGGCCTGGGGGCCATCCTGTACGCCATCCTCACCGGCAAGGCCCCGGTCGAGGGGACGACGCCGAGGGAAGTGATCGACAAAATCCTTTCGGCCGACCCCAGCCCGCCGCACGACGTGAACCCGTCCGCCTCGCGCAGCCTCGAAGCCGTGTGCCACAAGGCGATGGCCCGCGACTGTACCGACCGGTACCCCTCGGCCGCGGACCTGGCGACCGATGCTCAGCGGTGGCTGGCCGACGAACCGGTTACGGCTTACCGGGAGCCGTGGCCCGACCGCGCCGCCCGCTGGGCCCGCCGCCACCGCCCCGCCGTCGCGGCCACGGCGATGACGCTGTTCACGGCCGTCGTCGCCCTGGGCGTCAGCACGCCGCTCCTGGTGGCGGCGCAAAACCGTGCCGCGACCGAAAAGCTCCTCGCCGATGAGCAGCGCGACCGTGCCGAAGCGAACCTCGACGCCGCCCACCGACTCACGGTCAACATCGTCGAAGTGACCGAGCGCGTTTTGCCGAGCGTCAGTGGGTCCGAGGCGGCGCGGCTCGAACTGGCGCGGGCCGCCGTCGAAGCGTTCCGGCAGTTCGAGCGACAGCGGCCGGACTCGCCGGAGTTCCGCCGCTGGGGGGCCCAACTCCGTCGCGTCGAGGGCAATCTGCACCGCTTCCTGGGCGACACGGCCAACGCCGAAGCGTCTTTCGAATTGGCGCAGAAGTCGCTCCGCGGCGATCCGACGAATGCCCTTCGGTACGCCGACGTGCTGCGCGATTCCGCCGGCCTGCAGTCGGTTACGGGCGACCTCCTGAAGTCTCTCGAGACGTTCGAGGAGGCGCGCGCCGTCGTAGACCGGTTGCGAGCAGCCGACCCGGAGTCCGTCACGTTTCAGCGGGCCGAGGGGCTGATTCACGCGGCCCGGATCGGCGTCGAAATTTCGGCCGGCCGGTACGACCTCGCGTCCGAGTCCGCCGACCGGGCCATTGCGATGTTCCGCAAACTCACTGCCGTAACAGGCCCGCAGCACCAACCGTACGACTCGCTGATGCTCTCGGTGGTACTGACGAACAAGTCCGCCGTTCACCGCGAGTTGGGGGACCGGGTCGCGGCACTCGCCGCCGTCGAAGAAGCCCTGGCCGTGGTGAAGCCGATGGCCGCGGCCGACGCCGAACCGATCTACGGGTTCACCCCCGACGACGCGCGGCACTTCGAGGCCGTCAGCCGGTTCGAGCGGTGTCTACTCTGGGCGGGCGGGGATTCGACCGACCGGGCCTCGGCCGAGACCGAGTACGGGGTTGTGGCCGACCGCTTCGACGAACTGGCGAAGCGACGGCGGCAGGTTCCGGAGTACCGTGCCCGGCACGCCAAAGCGCTGGTGGAGCGAGGCGAATTGTCCGAGAGCCTGGGCAAACCGGCCGGGGCCGATTTCGACGCGGCCCGCCAGTCCCTCGACAAGCTCGTGATCGCCTGCCCGGCGATCCCCGAATACCGGGCCGACCTCGGCCGGGCGTGTCTCGGCCTCAGTCGCTCCGCGGCCGGGGACGCCGCGGAAGCCGGACGGTGGCGCGACCGGGGACTCGAAGCGCTGCGAAGGGCCCAGACCGCTTCGCCCGCTGACGCCGACATCCGACGGTGCCTGACCGCTGCGACCCGCTGACGCCCGCCCGGCGCGAGCGGACCAGCGCGATGGCAGAATCAACTCCCCTAACTCTCGTAGTAGGCGATTAGGAGGCGTGGCGTCGGATAAGCGGTAACGCCCTCTGGGTTGATCGTCACCGTAATCCCGGGTAAGAGCAACTCGTCGAGCGGGGGTGTTACGGCCGCACCGACTGAGGTGTAACGGAGGGCGAGCCAGAAGCCGTCCAAGGTTTGCGCGCCCTCAATGAACGTCCAACCTTGGACCGAAGCGTCGAATGTCGCATCGAGAACGTTCGACACGCCGCCGACCCGGATCATCAATTCCTGCTGGCCTGCCGCGCCCGCGCCGTAGACGAGGTCCTGGGTCGCCGCCGCCCCGGCCAAAACGGCCGGGTTCTGCACGGTGACGAAGTTCACCGGGATCGACCCCCGGTCGTCCGTTGCGGAAGCGCCGTTGACCGTGGTGTTCACCACGACCCGGATCGTCCCGGAGGTCGCCGGGGCCGCGATCCCCGGACGCGTCGTCGTCATCATCACGAGCACCCGGTGCGGCGACGCGGTTGTCGTTTGCGTACCGAACTGGTCGATCGCGAATTGATACCGATTGGCGGCGACGGGGTTCTCGTCCGTGACGACGATCCCGGTGAGGGTCGTGAACGGGTTAATCGTCAAGAGAAACTTCGTCCGGAATCCGGTGTTGGCGTTGACCGTCATCGGAGTTGACGTTGCGAGAATGGTCGTCATGGGGGCGCTCCTCATCAGAGTGGGGCAGGGACTGATGTCAACACGTGGAGTTGATCGTTGTCGGTTTGGTCCGTTTCGTCAACCAGTTTCTCGAAAGATCGTGAAGATTGTCCTCAAGTTGGTAACGGTCGAAGCAGTCCGTAGAACAGCGGTAAGTTTCGCCCCGGTGTCGGGCCGAGGATTATTTTCTGGTGCTTGAGGCCGCGGTGTCGCTATGGAAGCTGGGATTGTTGGGCTGCCGAACGTCGGCAAGAGTACGCTGTTCAACGCGCTCACCTCGTCGAAGACCGCCAAGAGTGCGAACTTCCCGTTCTGCACGATCGAGCCGAACGAGGGCGTCGTCCCCGTCCCCGACGAGCGGCTGGGCCGCATCAGCAAGTACATCGTCCCCAAGAAACTCATCCCGACGGCGCTGAAGCTGCTCGACATCGCCGGCATCGTTAAGGGGGCGAGCAAGGGCGAGGGGATGGGCAACGAGTTCCTCAACCACATCCGCCAAGTGGACGCGATCCTGCACGTCGTGCGCAGCTTCAGCGACCCGGACGTGATCCACGTCGAGGGCCGCGTCGATCCGCTCACCGACATCGAGATCATCGAGATCGAGCTGATGCTGGCCGACATCCAGACGCTCGAATCCGCCCTACCCAAGGCGGAGCGCGCGGCCAAGGGCGGCGACAAGGAGGCGGTCGCCCGCGCCGACGTGAGCCGCAAGTGCTTAGCGCACCTCGCCAAGAACGAGCCGCTGCGCAAACTGACGCTCACGAAGGACGAGGCCAAGGCGGTGTCGAGCTTCGGCCTAATGTCCGCCAAGCCGATCCTGTACGTCGTCAACGTTGACGAAAACGACCTGGCCGGCGAAGGCCCGCAGGTCAAGTTGGTGCGCGACTACGCCGCGACGGTCGGGGCCGAGGTGGTGCCGGTCTGCGCGAAGCTCGAAGCCGAGGTCGCCGAACTCGACCCGGCCGACCGGGCCGAGATGCTCGCCGCGTCGGGCCTCGCGGAGCCGGCGCTGGCCGTGCTGGTGCGGGCCGCCTACCGGGCGCTGGGCTTGCAGAGCTACTTCACGGCCGGCGAGAAAGAGGTGCGGGCCTGGACGGTCCCCGTGGGGGCGACGGCCCCGCAGGGGGCGGGCGTCATCCACACCGACTTCGAGAAGGGCTTCATCCGCGCCGAGGTCTACACGCTGGCCGACCTCGAACAGCACCGCAGCGAGAAGGAGATCCGCGCCGCCGGCAAGCTCCGCGTCGAGGGCAAGGCGTACATCTTGCAAGACGGCGACATCTGCCACTTCCTGTTCAACTGACGCCCCATGACCAACACCCCGCAACTCCTCGAACGCCTCTGGGACGCCGCGACGCCGTGCCCGTTCGACGAGGTGATCGACGTGCGCTCGCCGGGCGAGTTCGCCGAGGACCGCCTGCCGGGGGCGGTCAACTTGCCGGTACTCGGCGACGCCGAGCGGGCCACCGTCGGCACGCTGTTCGTCCAGACGGGGGCGTTCCCCGCGCGGCGACTCGGCGCGGGGCTGGTGTCGGCCAACATCGCCACGCACCTCGCCACGCACCTCGCGGACAAGGGCCGCGACTACAAGCCACTCGTGTACTGCTGGCGCGGCGGCCAACGCTCCGCGAGCTTCGCCACGGTCTTGGCGGCCGTCGGCTGGCGGGTCACGGTCTTGAGCGGCGGCTACAAGACCTACCGCGCCTACGTCCGCACCCAACTCGACACGGTGCCGACCGGCTTCGACTACCGGCTTATCGGCGGCGCGACCGGCAGTGGTAAGACGCGGCTGCTGCACCGCCTCGGCGAGCGCGGCGGCCAAACCCTCGACCTCGAAGGTCTGGCGAACCACCGCGGCTCCGCACTCGGCAATGTCGGCCCGCAGCCGTCGCAAAAGCTCTTCGAGTCTCTGCTTTTGGGGGCACTCCAGCGGCTCGACCCGAGTCGCCCCGTGTGGGTGGAGGCCGAGAGCAACCGCATCGGTGTCTTGTACGTGCCGCCGGCGCTGTGGGCCAAAATGAAGGCGGCGACGGGCGTCGAGGTGGCGATGCCGGTGGCCGGCCGCGTCGCGCACCTGTTAGGCGAGTACGCCAACTGGGTCGCCGACCCGGCGCACCTGATCGGCCTGCTGCGGCCGTTCGCGGCCTGGCACGGCGCGGCGAAAATCGCTCAGTGGGAGGCGCAAATCGCTGCGGGCGAGTGGCCGGCGTTCGTGGCGTCGCTGCTGGAGACGCACTACGACCCGCGCTACGCCGCGTCGGCCGGCCGGTGTTTCCCCAACGTGACCACGCCGGTGGCGCTGCCGGACGCGTCCGACGCGGCGTTCGACGCGCTGGCGGCGGAGTTGGCGGGTGGCTAGTTCCCGATGTACTTCGCGTACAGGACGCGCGCCCGCTCCGTGTCGTCGGTGCCCTTGATGATCGCGCGGCCGTCGGGGAACACCGTGAACTCGTAGCCGTCGGCCCCCTCGGTGACGGTGAACTTCATCAGGAACTTGTTGGCACTGACCGCCGTCGCGCCGTCGAGGTACTTGCGCAGCTCGGCGAAGTTCAGGGTGCCGGCGCGGCGCTGACTCACCTGCACGGCGTTGCGGCCGCACAGCGAAGTCGTCTGGGTGCCGTGCGCGCCGTCGAGCCACTCGAACTGCCGCAAGGCGCAACACGGGCACTTGCCCTTGCGGCCCTTCAAAGGCGCGATCTTGACGCGGCGCGACGTGTTCTCCCAAATGTTGAGCATGTACAGTTCGCGGTTGATCGTCTCGGGCTTGCCGGCGAGAATCTTTAGCGCCTCGGTTGCCTGAAAACTCGCGACGATGCCGACGATCGGCCCCAAGACGCCCGCCGTTTCGCACGTCCCCACCTCGCCGGGGCCGGGCGACTGCTCGAAAACGCACCTCAAACAGGGGGTCTCGCCGGGAATGATGGTCATCGTCATCCCCTCGACCCCCACCGCCCCGCCGTACACCCACGGCTTATTCAGCTTGATGGCCGCGTCGTTGATCGTGTAGCGCACCTCGAAGTTGTCGGTGCCGTCCAGGATCAGGTCGGCGTCCTGACAGAAGCCCTCGATATTACTGCGGTCGATGTCCGCGACGATCGCCTCGACGGTGACGTTGGAGTTGATCTGCCGCAGCTTGGTCGCCGCCGCCTCGGCCTTCGGCAGGTTGTTGGTCACGTCGGACTCGTCGAAGAGGACTTGCCGTTGCAGGTTCGACGGCTCGACGAAGTCGCGGTCAATGATGCGGACGTGGCCGACGCCGGCGCGGACGAGCGTGTTCGCCAGGACCGTGCCGAGGGCACCCACGCCGCACAGCGTGACGCGCGAATTCATGATGCGTTCTTGGCCGACTTTGCCGATGCCGGGGACGCGCATTTGCCGCGAGTAGCGTTCGAGATTCATACTGTCTCAAGTGTTGTGGATGTGTTCGGCAGATCAAGCAGTCGGAATTTTGCCGCGGAGAAGCAGAGTCGCAAAGGGAACCAAAACTTGTATTCAAACTTCAGCCCTTGGCACTCGCGTTGAGAGCGCCTGGAGAGAACCCAACTCAAGTTTTGGTTCCCTTTGCGTCTCTGCGTCTCTGCGGCAAAAATTCTTGGTCCGAGTCAGTCCCCGACTCCCAAGTCTGCGAGGAAGCCGGTCAGGAAGTGGACCGACTGCTTCGGCCACTTCTCGTGCTTCGCGTAGCCGACGAGGGTCTTGATGTCCTCGCGGGTCCGCCGCAAGTCCGCGCCGCCGAGCCGCTGCAAGTAGCCGGCGAGGTACTGCATCGCCTCGTCGGCGACCTTGCCGTT
>JAYTSV010000188.1:0-3953 GCA_043745465.1 Fimbriiglobus sp. | reverse complement strand
GGGACTTCCAGCGGCGTGCCGTCGCGGACGACGGTCGCCGTGACCGAGATCATGGCCTTGAGCTTGGCAGCCGCGCTGTCGGCCTTGGCTTCCTGGATGAGTTTCAGACCCACGCCCAGCGCGATCATCAGCGACATGACGATCCCCGCCCGCGCGTCGCCAGTGGCGAACGAAACGGTCGCCAACACCGCGAGCAGAATAACCAGTGGATTGATCGCCGCGTGCCAGAGCAGTTTGCCGATCCCAGGCCGCTGGTCCTTGGCCAGCACGTTGGGGCCGTGTTCAGCAAGGCGGGCGGCGGCTTCCTCCGGAGTGAGTCCCTCGGGACGGGTGGCAAGTCGCGCGAAAACGCCCGCAGCGTCCAGCGCCGCCGCTTCAACCACAATCTGCGAAACTTGGATCTGTGGCTTCTCGCGCCGAATGGCGGCGAAGAGGTGCTTGGGGAGAATCTGATTCCGTTCGGTCCGATCCATGCGTCTTACTCACTGATCCGCCGAACGACACAACTCAGCCGCGGCGGGGGCTGAGTGAGCTATGAACCTCGAAAAACCTACATGCCCCCGCCGTCGGCTGCAGCGCCTGGTTCGGCGTGTCTTTAGTCCTCGATGTCTTCCGTCACAATGTCGTACTCCGCCAACTCCGCAGCCAGTGCTTCGAGGAGCGGTCGGCAGACTTCTCGGTCTTCCAGCCGTTCGTACTCGATTTCGATGCTGAATGGGGTGTCGCGAAGTATGAAGCCAAACCGTGGCCCACTGGCTTCATCGCAGATCGTCACATACGCGACACGGCCGACCATCTTGCGATGGAGCTCGACGAGGTGGGATGGGCCAGCCAGTTCCGCCAGATTGTCCGCCTCGGCAATGATGCGCCGGTCGCCCCGTTCTTGGTCGATAGTGGCAAGCGGAAACCGGACGGCGACCCGTCGCAACACCTCCTCCGTCGGCATCCAGCTTTCCTCGTGCCGGTTGGGGCGGCGGTGAAACAGTGTATCGACAATTGCCACCCGCAAGCCCTCCGCGGCCGAACGCCACAGCTCAGCAGCCGGGGCCGCCGAGAGAGCTTGAACCCTGAAACCGCTACATGCGGCCCCGGTCTGCTGCAGCGCCTGGTTCGGCGTGCCTTTGCTCAGTACCGCCACCACGCCCGCGGCCCCTCAATGTGTAGCAGGAAGTCGTCGATGGCCGCGCCCGCGGGCACCGGCTCCAGCCGCAACCCGAGCGCCTCGACCTCGCCCCACGCTGCCTCCCACTCGTCCATCCGGTCGGCGTTTAGCAGGGCCAACTCCCGGTCAAACAGCGGCCGCACATCCTCGAACGCCGGGGCCGGGTCGAACGTGCCCAGGTGCCACGGCATGTCGCCGTCGGTGCGAGTCAGCGCCCCGAGCAGACAATCGTCGCGGTACAAGTGGTAGTCCGTCACGAAAGCCCTCCGGCTGCCGAACGACCCAGCTCAGCAGCGGCGGGGGCCGAGTGAGCTACGAACTTTAGAAAGCCTACATGCCCCCGCCGTCTGCTGCAGCGCCTGGTTCGGCCGGAGGTGGACGCCTGCAAATGTTGCGTTGTTCGTCAGCGACAGCCGCAGCCGGTCCGCTGCTGCGCCATCCGCAGCCAAATTACGCCGTCGAACGTGTCGAGCTGCCCGTCCCACTCGACCGGTTTCAGACCGGCGGTCGTCTTGAATAGGAATCGCTGGCCGCCCAGCGGCACGTTCTTGGCGTCGGATTCTCGCACGTCAAGCGGGAACACCCGCGCTCCGAGCGAACGTCGGCGACCAGACGGGACGAACAGGACGTGCATCGTTCCGTACTGGTCGGGGTCGAGTGCCGGCCGGTCGATCCGCGCGCCGGGCCCCAGGATGACCAACCGCCCGTCCGAAAGCTGTTCGACGCCCGCCCCCTTGATCCCGCTCTTCACCCACGGCTTCAGGGCGTCGCCGCGGAACTCGACGACGACATGGCCCCAATCGAAGATGGTGGTACCGTCACGCCGCGGTGTCTCGAACACCAAGTGCCGGCCGCCGCCGGCCGGTCCGATCACCACCTCGGCGAACCTCGCCCCGTCCCCGTCCGTGTCCACGATCGAGATGTTCTTCCAGACGATGTTGTTGTTGGCCTGCACGTTCCCGTACAGGTTCCCGGTCTCCGGCGTCGTCATCCCGAACGGGGCGGTGCCGGACAGCTCGATGCGGGCGAGTAGGCAGAAGTGCGTCCGGTCGGCTCCGAAGGCGGCATAGTCCGACGGGTCGGGCGGAGTCCACGGGAACGACAGTATCGTCACAGCCCCGCCGGCGACCGTGACTGGCTGGCTGCCGATAAGCGATCCCATGAGGGCGGGGGCCGTCACGCTCCCGTCCCACGGGGCAGGCCAGCCGAGCGAGACAGACGCTTTCGCCCAGTACAGCTTCAACGTCCCAGACTGGCCTGCCCCGCCTCCGCACGCACGGTTGCGGACCCGGACGTACACGAAGTTCGATTGTTCGCCAAGCGGGTTCTGGTGGTCCTGGTTGGCCAGCCCGTCCGGGTTGTTGCGGACCCAGATGTCGTCGCTGATGTACATCGGGTTGGGGCTTGTGTCTGGCTCGGCCCCGGTGTCGTCGGCGTTGTCCTGCATCCACAAGTCGGGGGCCGGGCTGCCGCCGCCGGCGATCGGGACCAACCCGTCCGACGCCAGGATGCCGGCCCGCGCCACCGCCAGAGTGGCGTTCATGCGGAGCGCCTGGTCCTGGGTGAACATGAACATCGAATCGTCATCGACGTAGTCCATGTAGTTCATGAACATGTCGCCGTTCGGCCCGTTGCCGCACGAGACGTGCGGGAAGGCCGGCTTGTTGAAGTTCATCACCGCCTGATTCGGCGTGTCCGCGCACTCGTCGGACTGACTACAAGTGTTCGCCAAGACTTGGTCGTCGCCCCATATGTGGAGCAGGTTCAGCCAATGGCCTATCTCATGCGTCGCCGTCCGGCCCAGGTTGAACGGGGTTTGAGCCGTGCCCAGGGTTCCGAATGCTTCGGTATCCACCACGAAGCCGTCGAGGGCTGCCATTGTGGCCAGGTCCGCCGGGAAGGTGGCGAAGCCGAGGGTGCCGTCGGTAAAGTTGGCCACCCAGATGTTTAGGTATCGGTCTGACGGCCACGGGTCGGCCCCGCCAGTGGCCGCAGACTTGATGTCGTTCGCAGTCGCCGGATAGGTGAACCCGGTCCGTGTGGTATTCGTACGGGTGATGCCGGTCGTCGCCCCGCAGCTGGGGTCGCGGACGGCCAGGGCAAACTCGATCCGAGCGTCGGCGGCGACGCCAGCGAAGGTTCCTGGGACGCTCCCTGAGTCCGCGTTCGTGCGACGGAAGTCGGCGTTCAGGACGGCGATCTGCGATTGGATTTGGGCATCACTTACATTTTGAGCCGGCGTGTTCCAGACCACATGGACGACTACCGGGATGCGCACCACCCCGGTTCGTAACCCTTCCGCGCGATACCGGGCGATGTACGCCTTCGTCTCGGCCTCGATCTCCCGCCGCCGCCGACGGTACTCGGGGGAGAGCGCCGCCAACCGGCGGTGCTCGTCCATCGTCGCGCATGTTCGCCGTCGGCCTCCCTGTTCACCTTCTCGTTTCGCCATAGCTGTCTCCTCGACTCAGGTAGAGTCTTACAGATGGTACTTGCTGCCGAACGACCCAGCTCAGCGGCGGCGGGGGCCGGGTGAGCTACACGTCTGGGAAAGCCGTCGTGCCCCCGTCGTCGGCTGCAGCGCCTGGTTCGGCGTCATCCGCCACCGCCGACGACCCGCACGATGAAGCCCATTCCTCGCCAACCGACGGCCGCGCGTCAAGCGGTCATCGCGCACTCTGTTCGCGTGCTTCTGCCGCCGAACGACACAGCTCAGCAGCCGGGGCCGCTGAGGGAGCTATGAATCCCAGAAAGCCTACATGCGGCCCCGGTCTGCTGCAGCGCCTGGTTC
>JAYTSV010000187.1:0-47733 GCA_043745465.1 Fimbriiglobus sp. | reverse complement strand
CGCGTCGGGTTAACCCGGCAGTGCTTTGCCCCGCGCGGTTAGCAGCCGCTTCAGGCTGTCGGCGTTCAGGCTCGGCTCGTCCACGAGGAGGCTGGCCATTTCGGTCAGGATGTAGCCGGCGAGGTCGTCGTCGGTCCACCCGGCCAGAACCAGTTGCTCGCCGATGGTTTCGAGGGCGCGGTCGCGGAGCTTGTCGGTCTGGCGGGAGATCGTGCCCTCGTGGACGCCGAGCAGCGCGGCCACTTCGCGCTGCGACAGGCGGTAGCGCCAGCGCAGGCCCAACAGCAGGCGTTCGGCGTCGGGCAGGTCGCGGAGCCACTGGCGGGCGGCGTCGCAGAAGACTTCGTGCCACCGGGTTTCGGTTTGGCTGGCCGTCGGCATCGGCTGGGCGATGTCGTCGTCCGGCAGGCTCGTCACGCCGTGGTGCGAACGGAGTTCCGAGAGGTGCCGGTTCTGGAAGACGCGGATGAGCCACGGGGCGAGGGGCCGCTGGCCGTCGTACCGGGACAGGATCGCCGTGCCGCCGTCGCGCTCGGGGGCGATCAGCGCACTCCAGAACTCGCCGACGCTGCTCTCCTGGCGCTCGTCGTCGCGCGGGTAGAGCCGGCAGGCGCGGGCGCGGAGGGCGTCCACGAGCAGGCAGTCGGACCGGCCGGTGCGGGCGGCGAAGAGCATTTCCCACGCGGCGTTCTGGTTCGTCAGGCACCCCACCGCGACCAGCCAGTCGAGGACGTACAGGGCGTCCAGGTACGCCTCCCACGCCAGCGGCGTCGGACTCTTCGCGGCCGACAGGGCGAAGGTGCGGGCCAGGTGCGTGCGGAAGGCCGGCTGCGTCAGGGCGATCGCCGGCAGTTGCAGCCGGGCGAAGTGGAACAGCAGCGTCACCCGGCCTTCGGGGGGCGGCGCGAGGTCGAGAGCGGGTGCGGGGCCGGCCGTGGCCATCGGGGTCCGTCCGGGGGTTACTGGGGCGTGAACACCAACACTTGCAGGGACGACGGCGGCAACGGCTCCTTCTCGGGCACGGGCGGTTTCGCCGTGCCCAGGCCGAGCGCCGTCATCTTCCGCCGCGTCACCCAGCCGAGCTTGTGCACACCGTGTGCCTTCAAGTACGCCAGCACCGCCTCGGCCTGTTGGCGGGTCAGTTCGACGGCCGAAACCGGGGTCTGCGACTTGCCCGCCGGGTCGAAGAAGGCGACGACGACCACTTCCGACTTGTCGCTGGCCAGGTGCGCCAACCAGCCGGCGACCGAGTCGAGGTGAATCTTGCCGGCGTCGGTCAGGATTGCCGACCGGGGTTCAAACAGGTCGTCGGTGTTGTACGTCACCGCCTCCCGCCTTGCCGTCGGCCGGACGAGGATCGCCCCCGGGTCTTCGACGTAGCTGCGGATCAACGGCATCTTCGAGATCGCGTCGGTCCCCTGGCGGACGCTCTTCAACGTCGCCCGGCCGTCCTCGACGAACTGGGTGACGTTGTTGACCTCGCGCCGCGAGTCCTTGGCCAGCCCCTTCAAGTCCTGGTAAAGCTCGTCGTCGCGGACGAGTTTTGCCAGCGAGCCGGTGCCGGTGCGGACCTCGCGGAGGAGTTGCGTCGCCTCGTCGGCCGCCGCGCCGAACTTGGCCGCCGACGCCCCCAGGTCGGGCGATTCGGTCGCCTTCAAGCGGCGTTCGACGAGCGGCCCGGCGGCCGGCGTGCCGGGGTTGACTGCGACGACCTTGGCGCTGAGCAGCCCCGTCGAGTGCAGCATCGCCGTGGCGTCGGCGTACAGGCGGTCGGCGTACTTGGCGTCGAGTTTGAGCCGCAGGGTGACGACCGCGCCGGGGCCGTCGTGGTCGGGGTAGTCGATGGCCACGACCTGGCCGGCGTTGACGCCGCGAACGCGGACCGCCGTGCCCGGGGCCACGTCGTGGACCTCCGCGAACCCGACGGTCACGTCGAACGTCTCGGCGAACAGCCCCTGGTGCGAGCCGATCCGCCACAGCGACCCCGCCGCGAGCGCGAGCGCCACCAGCACGACCAGCCCGAGCAGTGCGGCCTGCCGGCGCGACAACCCCTGCGACATTGCGTAACCCTCCGCCGGACCGGCGACCGTAGACACGACGAGCCTCCCTGCTCTTCGTTCGACTAGACCATCGCTTTTTGGAAAGCGGTCACGCCGACCCCGGGGGTCACGGGGAAGCCGACTTCGAGCAGGATGAGTTCGAGCGCGGCGATGGCCCCGAGAACGTCGAAGGCGTCGGTGTAGCCCATGTGGCTGAGCCGCCAGATCGTGCCCTTCATCGCGTCCTGGCCGTCGGCGAGCTTGTACCCGTGGGTCTTTTCCATCTTCTTGAGGACGGCCGACCCGTCCACGCTGGCCGGCACCTTGATGACCGTCAGGCCGCTGTTCGGGCGGACCGGGAAGAGTTCGAGGCCCATCGCGGCGACGGCGGCCCGGCAGGCGGCGGCCATCTTGGCGTGCCGTGCCCAGAGCTTCTCGATGCCCTCGGCGCGGATCCGCTTGAGGCTGAGCCGCTGGGCCTTGATGAGCGTGTTGGCCGGGGTGAACGGGGTGTCGCTTTCGAGGATCGCCTTCTTGTACCGGCGCAAATCGAGGTAAAAGCTGCGCGGCGCGACCGCTTCGATCTTTTTCCACGCCTTGTCGCTGACGCTCACGAACGCCAGGCCCGGCGGGAGCATCAGGGCCTTTTGCGACCCCGTCACGACGATGTCGAGGTGCCACGAATCGACCCGGCACTCCATCGCGCCCAAGCCACTGATCCCGTCCACGATCAAGATGGCGCTCGTCTTGGCGACCAGCTTGCCGAAGGCTTCGAGGTCGTGCCCGACGCCGGTGCTTGTCTCGCTGAGGGTCGCGCACACGGCCACGGCGTCGGGGTTCGCGGCGAGCGCGGTTTCGAGCATCGCCGGGGTGACGACCTGGCCGTAGGGCACTTCGACGACGACGGTGTTGGCCCCGTACACCTTGAGGATGTTCTTCCACCGCTCGCCCCAGCGGCCGGCGGTGAGCAGAATGACCTTCTCGCCGGGGGCAATCGCCGTGTTGATCGCCGCGTCCATGCCACCGGTGCCGGAGGCGGTCAGCGTGAGGACGGGGTTGACGGTCTGGAAGACGTACTTGAGGTCTTCGGTCATCTCCGCGAGGATCGCCTTCGACTCGGCCGACCGGTGGTAGGTGACCGGCTTCGCCAGTTCGAGCAGCGTCTCTTCGGGGACGGGGGTCGGGCCGGGGGTGAACAGGCGCGGCTTCATGCGAGAGGTTCCAGTCGGGCGGACAACGGGGCGGGGCCATTCTAGCAACTGGACCCCCGGCCCCCCACCCGGGTGCGCGGCGCGAACCAAAAACCGCCGCGCGGTGTCGGAGGCCGCGATCGAGTACCATAACCCGTGGCGACCGAACCGCAGGGGCGACGATCATGGCGACCGAACCGACCGAAACATCCCTCCCGTCCTCGAAGCCGGCGTTCCTCCGCCGCGTGCGTATCCGCAACTACAAGAGCATCGCCTTCTGCGACGTGACCCTCGAACCGCTGACGATCCTGGTCGGCCGCAACGCCACGGGCAAGAGCAACTTCCTCGACGCCCTGAGCTTCCTGCGCGACGTGGTCGTGAAGGGCGTCCGCGAAGCCGTCCGCGCGCACGGGGGAGACGCGGTGCTGTGCCGGTCGGCGGACACGCCATCGGTCTTTATTGAAATAGACACAGCTTATGAAGCTCAAAACGAAGACCAGTCCTGGGAGGCAACATTTGCAATCGAGATCGGGATGCCTGCGAATGCCGCATCGTTCATGATTAGCGAACGGCTTGGCTTTCGTAACCCGAAACGTAGCCGGATGCCAGGGTATAGCATAACTCGCGGTAGCTTGCGATGGGATAGCGGCAATGTACCGCCGATTGATCGCGAATGGTTAGGTGTTGAGAGGCCTTTTCTCGGTGCGTGCCGAACCGTCTGGCCTTGTTATGAATTTATTGCTGGCGTTGAGCAATTCTTCGCGTACAACCTCAGCCCGGATGCGATGCGTCCGCCTCAAAAACCAACTCGTGGTGAGTTCTTGAAGCCCGACGGCGCGAATCTGGCGAGCGTGTACAAATCGACTCTGGAGGCCGACCCGGCGGCGGCGAAGCGGGCCGTGCGATACCTGAACGCCGTCGCGCGGTCGGTCGAATTCGCGGGGGTCGTCTCGGCCGGCGGTTACGAGGTGATGGAGTTCGACACCTCCGGCAACGTGGACGACTGGAACGGCCCCTTGCGGAAAGCCGACCGCTTCCCGGCCGCGAGCATGTCCGACGGCACTCTGCGGGCGTTCGCCGCTGTGATGGCGGCGTTCCAAACGATTGCCCCCTACGGTTCGCCGAGTCTCGTCGCCATCGAGGAACCGGAGACGGCGCTGCACCCCGCGGCGATGCGGGCGCTGGTCGCGGCGCTCGACGAGGCAACATTGCGCACTCAAATCTTGATCACGACCCACTCGCCAGACTTACTCGACGCCGAGGAGGTGAAGCCGGCGAACGTCCGCGTCGTCGAGATGATTGATGGGCACACAGTTATTGCGACAGTGGACGAGGCAAGCGTCAGTAACGTCCGCGATGATTTGGCGACGCTCGGCGAACTTGAGCGGGGCCGTCAACTGCAACCCGACCTTGATGATCTCGACCGCCAAGCCGAGTTGGCTGGGCAAGAAAAGGTCCACTCATGACAATTTACGTCGCGCTGATCGTCGAAGGCGAGACGGAAGAACTGTGCGTCAAAATCCTACTGTCGCGGGTCTGGCAGCACCTGCCTGGTGCGAGCGAACTTGCGACGCTCGCCGTGCTCCCGCCACTGGTGACGAAACGTTCGGCTCTTGTGAAGGCGACCCACCCAGAGATGGAAGAGTCGATCGAGCGGGCCACCCGGGCGATTCGACGTGTCACTCGACGATCCCCGGCGGATACAGGGTTCATCCTGATCCTGATTGACGCCGAAGAGGATTGCCCCGCAAGTCTCGGCCCGCAACTCCTCAAGCGGGCGAAATTGATACGCAGTGACATGGACATTGCGTGTGTTCTCGCAAAACGGGAGTTGGAAAACTGGTTCAAGGCCGCGGCGGCGTCTCTGGCCGGGGTCGGCGGCCTGCCAGTCGATCCGGTCGTTTCGAGCGACGCCGAAGTTGGCAGCGGTGACGCTTGGCTAACGGCTCAGAAGCGGCGCGTCGATCCGAAGTCCGAGTACAAGAAGCCGGACGACGCCGTCGAGTTGGCGAAGGCGATGGACCTCGCGCAGTGTCGGGCCAACTCGCCGTCGTTCGACAAGCTCTGCCGGGAACTCGAAGCCCGCGTGCCGCCACCGCCCGCCGCCCCGGAAGCGGCAGTGCCGGCGTAGTCGGGGGGCGTGGGGGTGCCTTGGCTCGCCGTGACGGCATCGGACGATAGGATATCCGCAACGTTCTAGTCCGGTCGAGTGAAAACCGGGCGCGGGTTCCCTTTTCAGGTGAGTTCATGGCTGTCAAAGTGGGTATCAACGGCTTCGGTCGCATCGGCCGGCTCGTGTTCCGGGCCATCGTCGAGCAGGGGCTGCTCGGCAAGGAGATCGAAGTCGTCGCCGTCAACGACCTCGTCCCGGCCGACAACCTCGCGTACCTCGTCAAGTACGACTCGACGCAGGGCAACTTCAAGGGCGAAGTCCACAGCGAAAAATCGTCCCCCGGCGTGGCCGAGGACGACGTGCTGGTCGTCAACGGCTACCGCATCAAGTGCCTGGCCGTCAAGGAAGGCCCGAAGGCGCTGCCGTGGAAGGAACTCGGCGTCGAGTACGTCATCGAATCGACCGGGCTGTTCACGGAGGCCGACAAGGCCCGCGGGCACATCGAGGCCGGGTGCAAGAAGGTCATCATCTCCGCGCCGGCTAAGGGCGAAGATTTGACGATCGTCATGGGCGTCAACAACCAGAAGTACGACCCCAAAAATCACCACATCATCTCGAACGCCAGTTGCACAACGAATTGCCTGGCCCCCGTCGTCCACGTCCTTCTCAAAGAAGGTTTCGGGGTCGAAGAGGGCTTGATGTCCACGATCCACAGTTACACGGCGACCCAGAAGACGGTGGACGGCCCGTCGAAGAAGGACTGGAAGGGCGGCCGGGCCGCGGCCATTAACATTATCCCGAGTACGACCGGCGCGGCCAAGGCCGTCGGCCTGGCGATCCCGGAAGTCCAGGGCAAGCTGACCGGCACGTCGTACCGGGTGCCGACCGCGACCGTGTCCGTCGTGGACCTGGCGGTGAAGACCGTCAAGGAGACGAGCTACGCCGAGATTTGCGCCGCCATGAAGCGGGCCAGCGAAACCTACATGAAGGGCATTCTCGACTACACGACGGACGAAGTCGTGTCGTCCGACTACGTCCACAACACGCACTCCAGCATCTTCGACGCCGGCAGCGGCCTGGGCCTCAATAGCCGGCTGTTCAAGTTGGTGAGCTGGTACGACAACGAGTGGGGCTACTCGAACCGCTGCGTCGATCTGCTCAAGTTCATGATCGCCAAGGGTTAGGTCGAAAAACAGATTCACCACAGAGTTCGCAGAGAACACGGAGCAAACCAGTACGGATTCCGTGAGGCTCTTCTGTGTCTGCGGTGAATCTTTTTTGTTGCGTCATCAACAGAGATTTCCCCATGCGAATGCTCGTCGCGCTGGTCCTCGTCGCCACTGCCCCGCTCGCTCTGCCGGCACAAACTCCGACGCGGCCGGTGACCCCGGACGACTACTTCTCCCTGCGGACGATCACGGAGTTCACGTCGGGAGGCCCCCTCGCTTACGCGCTCGCCACCTGGGACGCCGCCGACGACAGCCGCAAGACAGACGTGTGGATCACGCCGAGGAACGAGAGGAGCCGGCGGCTCACCTTCGACCGCGCCAACGACCGGCACCTGCGCGGGTCGCGTGACTTCGTCTACTTCCTGGGCAACCGCAAGCGCGAAGGCGAAACGAAGCCACCTTACGACGGTAAAACACAAGTCTGGCGCGTCGCCGCTGACGGGACGGGCGTCCCGACGGCGTTGACGCGAACTCCTCGAGGCGTCACCAGTTACGACCTGGCGGGTGACGACGGGCGGGAAAACGGTGGCGTTATGTTGTACGCCACCGATGCTGAGGACAAGGACGACGACGAGTTCGCCACACTCCGCGCGAAGTATCCCAAAAACGAGTACGGCCACGGCGTCCGCAAGGTCTCCGAGCTGCACCGGTTCGACCTGCAAACGTGGGTGGACGAGAAGTTACCCACGGCCAAGCGGTACATCCGCGAGTTGGCCGTCTCCCCGGACGGCAAGCGCGTGGCGATGGTCACGGCGGCGGACGACAGCGTCGTCAAGAGCGAGGGCGAGAGTCGCGTGGACGTGTGGGAGGACGGCAAGACCGTCACCCCGCCGACGGAGGTGTACCGGGCCAAGGCCGCGTCGCCGTATGCGTGGCTCGAAGGGCTGACCTGGTCGCGCGACGGCAACCGCTACGCCTTCGTCGCCGTCCACGACGCCTACCCGGCCGAGGTCATCGTCGGGCAGTACTCCGCCGCAGGTTGGGGCGTCACGAAACTCAAGCGTGAAGGCTGGCAGGTCGTCGGCTACGGCCGCGCCGTCGGGCCGCCGGTCCAGTTCCGCCAAACGGATGACGACGAACTGGTCGTCCAGACTGAAGCCGCGGGACTCGTCGGCGTCGGCGTCTGGAATTTCTCGGAGAACCGTTTGACGCCACACCCGATCTCAGGCAACGTCACCGGTGTCTCCGCCGATCTACAACTCCACCTCGATTCGACGGTGGAGATGTTCCCGGAACTCCTTACGGAGAACGGCAAAGCCCTCACGAACTTGAACCCGCAGGTCAGGTCCTGGCAACTGCCGACGGTGAAGCACATCACCTGGAAGGCCCCGGACGGCACCGAAGTCGGCGGGGTGCTCGAACTGCCGCACGGGCACAAGCCGGGGACGAAACTGCCGCTGGTCGTCGGCATCCACGGCGGGCCGACGACCTCGTCGAAGGCCGACCTCGCGTTCGACCCGCACAACGGCCGGATGTATTTCGCCGCCGCCGGGTACGCCGTGCTGTTGCCCAACTACCGCGGCAGCACCGGGTACGGCGACAAGTTCCTGACCGACCTCGTCGGCCGCGAAAACGACGTGGAAGTGAAGGACATCCTGGCCGGCATTCAGCACCTCGTCAAAGAAGGCATCGCCGACCCCGACCGCGTCGCCTGCATGGGCTGGAGCAACGGCGGCTACCTGACCAACTGCCTGATTACGCTCAAGGACTCGCCCATCAAGTTCAAGGCGGCCAGCAGCGGCGCGGGCATCCTCGACACGGTCGCCGAGTGGGGCTTCAACGACGAGCCGGCCTACCCGGTCGTCTTCAAGAAGGGCGCGCCGTGGGAGACGCCGGACGTCTACAAGGCGACCTCGCCGACCTACGGCATCGGCAACGTGACGACGCCGACGATCGTCCACGTCGGCGGGGCGGACGAGCGATGCCCGCCCGGCCACAGCCGCATGTTGTACCGGGCCTTGCGCGAGTACAAGAAAGTCCCGACGGAGTTGATCGTGTACACCGGCGAGCCGCACGGCCTGACCAAGATGAGCAACCGCCGGGCGAAAATGGAGTTCGACCTGGCCTGGTTCGCCAAGTACGTGAAGTGACTGGCGGGAGGACTTTGGAGGGGTAAGGAAACTTTCTGGGCGCTGCGGCCTTCCTCCGCGGAAGCGTCGCGGTTGGCTGGAGAAGTGACGAAACGAACGAGCCCTGAGAACCGTTGCAGTTATTGAAGGGACTCGTCTCGGGTTGGGCAGTTCGGACTAGGAAATCGTCCCAAACGCCTGTACACTTCGGCCGTTAGGCAGGAGACCTCCTGCTAGCTTCGATTCGGCCGGAGGTTTTATGTCCGTCAAGCCGTACAGTGTCGTGTCACTATTCGCCGGAGCGGGTGGCCTCGACGTGGGCTTGGAGCAGGCCGGTTTCTCGACCGTGGCCGCGGTCGATCACGACCCCGATTGTCTCCGAACTCTCCGGCAAAACCAACTCGCTCAGTTGAGCGACGGCAGAGGCCGGAGTTACTTAGACCAAGCAAATTTGCTGTTGAGGGGGGTGGAAGACCTCACCCTTTCGGACCTGCGACCCGCCTCCGTCAGTCCCGACTGGGTGCCGGACTTGATGGCCGGGGGTCCGCCGTGCCAGCCGTTCAGTAGTTCGGGCAAAATGCTCTCGACGGGCGACCCGAGGGGACGCCTGTTCGAGCACTTCGTCCGGGTCGCGGGGCTGTTAAAGCCGAAAGTCATTCTGTTCGAGAACGTCCGCGGACTCGTGACGGCCCGCGGGCCGAGCGGCGAGCCTGGGGAAGTGTTGCGGATGGTCAAGGCGTCCTTCGAGCTCATCGGCTACGCCACGAACTTCGCCCTGCTCAATGCCGCAGACTTCGGCAGCCCGCAGCGCCGGGTCCGCTGCTTTCTGTTGGCGACACGGTGCACGGCCCTACCCGAGTTCCCCTCGCCGACGCACGCCGAGCATACCGGCGGCGGGTTGTTCGAGACCCTGTTGCCGTGGGTTCCGCTGCAAGACTTCCTCGCCGCGCGGCCCGCCCCGCCTATCGGAGAATTCGTCCGACCGAGTGCCAAGTTGGGGGCGTTGTTGCGGGACACCCCTGGCGGGTCGGGCCTGAAGAGTGCCGGGGCCAGAGAGGCGACACGCCCCGGAGGGCACTGGGGCTACCGCCAAGGCACGTTCGTGGCCGACCTACGGCAGCCGGCCCGCACAGTAACCGGCTCGGCGAGCCAGGACTGGGTCCGACTCCCGGACGGCAGCCTCCGGCGGCTGACTCTGGGCGAGTGTGCCGGCCTCCAGGGGTTCCCGGACGGATGGCAGTTCGCAGGTCCGGTGGCGAGCCGGTTCAAGCAAGTCGGAAACGCGGTGCCTTCAATCTTCGGCCGCGTGCTGGGTCGCGCGGTCCTGACGGCCCTTGCTACGAGCCAACGGGCCCGGCCCGAGTCCGCGCCACTGCCCCGAGAGTTCTTGTCGGCGGTCAGTTACACCAAGCGCGAGCAGGCCAGGAACGGGGCCAGCCGCGTCGAAGTCCGGGAGAAAGCCCAAACCTTGGGCGTGGAGATTCACAAAGTGAAAGGCTACGGCTCCCAGGAGTGCGCCTCGCAGATGGGGACCGCATCCCAATGATGACACGCGATAAGCTACTCAATGAAATGGCACGCAGCGCCATTGACGAGGAGAAGATTTACATGAGTCTCACGCTGAGCTTGTTCCAAGAACTGCAGCGTCCGAATCAGGAACGATTCGACCAGTTGATGCAAGCCACAGCCTCGTTGACCGTCATCACTCGGCAGGTGTTGCAGGTTAACCCTGGCCTTGTCAAAATTCTCCGTTACTGCCTTGCCCCCGTCATCAGCCAGATGCGTCTCGGGCAGATCATCGGCCTTGGTACGACCGATTCGTTTGAAGAGCGTCTGGTGACTCCGACCGACGAGCAAGCCGACCGACTCGCCCGCTGGTTCAACGACTACCTCGACCGCGAGCGGTTCCCCTGGTTGGCGAATCCCAAGGTGTCGCCGACGGAGCGTCGGATTTCCGAAAGCTTGCCAAGTTGTGGACGGTGTCGTTGCTGTCGAACCAAAACACGGCCACCAAATACCGCACGCAACGTAAAGAGAGGCAAGAGAAGGCGATCGCCGAAGCACTTCAGGGGATGGGTTTGAAGTTTCAAGCGCTGCTCGGCCCGCCCGCGCACCCGCCGCAAGCCCGGCGACCCGCCCCACCCCAAGGTTGCCGCGAAACTGGGCGGAATCACCAACGTGCACGACGTTCAGGCTGGGCATTTTGTCAAAGAGCAGAAAATACTCGGCGGGTCACAGAAAAATCAGAAGGCCGATATCACCGTGCGACCCTCCGTTGAGGAGCTGTTGCTCTGTATTGAGGCCAAAGCGGTCGGGATCAAAATCGATTCGACAAAGCGTCTGAAGGAGTTGAACGACAAATGCACCGATTGGAACGGTTCAGCACTTCCTATTCAGACAATCGGCGTCTGCGCAGGGATGTTCAATAGTAGCGAGTTGATCGCGACGATTAAGCTCCGCGGCGTTCCGATCTTCTTTGAACACGCCTTGGACAAGCTCACGGACTTTCTTCGCGACGGCCTGTACTACGGTGCCACCTGGAATCCGCCCGCTCTGTTCCCCGATGTGTCGATCGAGGAAGCGGCGGCAGCTTTGGCAAAGATCAAGACGGCGACCTCTGAAGCGGTCGAGGCCGATGACTCACCCGCTTAAGGGTGAAACGGTCACTTTCCCAGCGGGATGGTTCGCAACTCGGGCTGCGTCGTAGCCCGCACCGAGCAACTGTAGCGTCTCCTCGACGCCGACGTAATACTGTCGGCGCAGGCCGGCGGCGATGTCTTAGTGCTCGATTGAACCGACTCTTCACCCAGGTTTTACATCGCCTCGACGACTTCGTAGAGGCTGGCCCACTTCTCTTCGGCGGCTTCCAGGTCGGCCGTCACGGTCTCCAATTCCAGTTCCAGCTTGCTCGACTCGGTCGGGTCGTCACATGAAGGCAGCGGCGTCGGGCCGTTGCGGCTCACGTCGGGTCTCGGCGGGTCTCGGCGAGAAGGCGTCGAGGCCGCTGTCCGCGCCGCTGCAGTCGCACGCCCGCGGCCGTGAGGAGGAAGCCGAAGGCGATGCCGGCCGGCACGCTCCAGCGCCACGGCGGCCGGGGCGGCGGCAAGTCCCACACGGTCAGCGTCCCGCCGGCGTTGTCCTGCGTGAGGATGGCGAGGTCGTGCGGGCCGACGGCGTGCGTCTGGGGGCCATTGACTGAGCCCGGAAAACTGCGGAACTCGTCCGTGGACCAGTCGTGGTACAGGTACGTCGAGGTCGGCACGTCCGGGGAGCGGTTCAGTCGCCGGGCGAGCCAGAAGACTCTGGAATCGAGGGACTTCGCGCGCGGCTCGTCGTAGCGGTACACTACAGCGGGGCGGCCGGGCTGCGGCCTCGCATTCAACGAGGAGTGGACGGCGATCTCCCCTGGTAGTTGTTGCCAATCCTCAAGCACAACGCCGGACGCACCGGTGACTCGATACGCCGACGGCTTCCCTCCGAGGTCGCGCCAGCACTCGCGAAGCCACAACGACCGGTCGCCGTCAGTCGCCACGGGCCCTTCGCGGTGGTAGTAGCTGTGGTCGCTCGGGGTAGCGCCCTCCGGTCGGAACTCGCCGGTGGCGTAGTCGCAGTCGGGCATCCCGAGTGGCATGGAGGTGGACCACTCCCCCAACGGGGCGTTGAAGCATCGGCGGTAGAGGATGGACCCGACCGATCGGCCGTCGCCCGTGAAGTCGATGGAGCCGACGCCGAAGTCGGGGGACTCGCCCGGCAGCGCCGCCGGGACGGGGTCGTCGCGGTGGGCGAGCCGCCGGGCCAGGCGGCCCGTGGCGACTTCATAGACCTCGATGCCCTGCGGGGTCAGCCGCTGGGTGCCGTCCCACGCCTCGGCGAGCAACAGTTGCCGGCCGTCCGGCGACAACTCCCAGGCGAACGCGGCGAGTTTCGGCCGACTGTCGTGCCAGGCGTCGAGTCCGCCGGCCCGGTCGGGGAAGGTTAGGCGCGTCCGCTTGCGGCCGTCGGGGAGGTCGTAGATGTCCACGGTGAGCGGGTCGGTGCCGGCGAATGCAAGTGTCGAGAAGTCGCGGCTGAGCTTGATGTCTCGGGGCGCGGGGCCGTCCGGAGTTATGACAGTTTCGGCAAGGCCGGTCTCCGGGTCGTAGCGGGCGAGGAGGAAGCCGCCACGATCCACCCCTTCGCTTTCGCCGGCCCCGCCGTACAAGCTGCACGCCAGGAGTCGGCCGGCGGCGTCGAAGCCCAAGAGCAGCATCGGGCGGCCGGGCCGCCAGGGTCCGCGCAGGCCGCCGTCGGGGCCGAGGAACCAGAGGCCGGCGTCGCAATTCCCGAACTCGCCCTGCTGGATCAGGCGAAAGCGTGACGCGGAGCCGGGGAGTGACGGTACGAAGCTCACGCGGGCCAGGGCGTCGATTCGCGTGATGGAGCGCGGCCGTGGCCAACCGGCCCACGTCAACGCGATGATTGCGAACGCGGAGAGCGTTAACGCGATGGCGACTCGTGGCAACCGACGCATCGCGCTCTCCCCAGCGGTTACATCGCCTCGACGACTTCGTAGAGGCTCGCCCACTTCTCTTCGGCGGCTTCCAGGTCGGCCGTCACGGTATCGAGTTCCAGTTCGAGCTTGCTCGACTCGGTCGGGTCGTTGGTGCTCAGCCAGCGGTTGTTGACGGCCTTCTTCTGCTCGTCGAGTTGGGCGATGTTGCGCTCCAGGGTCTTCATCTCCTTGCGGAGTTCCTTTTCGCTGCGGACGGCCGAGCGGGCGACCTTGACGCCGGTCGGGGCGGTGCTCGCTCCGGTCAGCTTGCCCCGGGCCGCGGCCGTTTCGCGCTCGCCGGCCTCGATCTCGGCGTTGACCTTTTCGACGTAGGCCTCGTACTGGCCGGTGTAGTTGACCACCCGGCCGTCGCGGACTTCGATGATGCACGTGGCGACGCGCTTCGTGAAGTGCCGGTCGTGGCTCGTGAAAATGACCGTGCCCTGGTAGCTCACCAGGGCGTCCACGAGGGCGTCCACCGTGTCCACGTCCAGGTGGTTCCCCGGTTCGTCGAGGATCAGGATGTTGTAATCGCCGAGCATCAGCCCCGCCATGACGAGCCGCGCCCGCTCGCCCCCGGACAGGACCGACACCGGCTTCTTGACGTGCGACCCCTTGAACAGCAGCGACCCCGCGACTTGCAGAATCTCCTGCTCTTTCTTGCCGAACACGGCCTGCCGGCGGAGGTAGTCGAGGACCGTCATCGTCTCGGGCAGGTCGGCGTAGACGTGCTGGGCGTAGACGCCGACCTTGCAGCCGAAGCCCCACCGCACCTCGCCGGCGAGCGGCTTGAGCGAATCGACGACGGTCCGCAGGAAGGTCGTCTTGCCCTGGCCGTTGTCCCCGACCACCGCCGCGCGCGACCCGTGCTCGATTTCGAGTTGCACGTTCGTGGCGATCTCGCGGTCCGGGTAGCCGACGGCGAGGTCTTTGCACCGCAACGCCGAGCCGCGGCGGGCGTCCACTTGCGGCGGGCGGATCGTCGCCGTCGATTCGTCCCCGGCGATGACCGTCAGCTCCATCTTGTCGAGCACCTTCTGCTTCGACTGGGCGAGCGCGGCCGTACTGGCCCGGGCCTTGTTGCGGGCGATGAAGTCTTCGAGTTCCTTGCGGCGGACCATGAGCGCGGCGTTGCTCCGCTGGTCGGTCAGCCGCTTCTCCTCGGCGAACTCCAGGAAGGCATCGACTTTGCCGGGGAAGCTGGTCAGCTTGCCGCGCGACAGGGATAGCGTGTGGTCGCAGGTGGCCCCGAGGAAGGTCCGGTCGTGCGACACGATCAGGCACGCGGCCCGGTAATTCTTGAGGAAGTGTTCGAGCAGAATCTGCGTCCGCAAGTCGAGGAAGTTAGTCGGTTCGTCGAGCAGCAACAAGTTCGGCTCGTGGAGCAGCAGCGCCGAGAGCTTGAGGCGCGTCTGCCAGCCGCCGGAGAGGGTCGAGACGAGGCCGTCGAGGTACGCGCCCTTGACCTCGAACTGGCCGGCGACTTCGCCGCACTTCCAGTCCGGCTGGCCGCTGTCGCGCATCAGGTATTCGAGGGCGGTTTCGCCCGGCTCGAACGGGTCGTGCTGCCGCAGGTAGCCGAGGCGCAAGGACGGGTGGCGGACGACCTCGCCGCTGTCGAGTTCTTCCTCGCCGAGGAGGACGCGGAGCAGCGTCGATTTCCCGGCCCCGTTGCGGCCGACGAACCCGACTTTGGTGGTATCGCTGATGGTGGCGTCGGCGGCGTCGAGAAGAACCTGGTCGCCGTAACTCTTCGAGGCTTTGGTGATCTGCAGTAAACTAGCCATGCGCGTGTCGGGTCCGGTGGTCGGGGGCAAAACGGCATTATACGACACTCGCCCCGTTGGGGAGCGCCCGACACGGAATCCTCACGAAAACAGTGCGGTTAAGAGTCTACAACGCTTCGAGTCGTTCGAGGTGACGCCAGGCGATCCGAATGTGTTCGGGCTTGAGAATCCTCCGCTTGCGGTCGTTCCAGGCGTGGACCGCTTCGATGGCCGACTCGGCGCTCGTGGCGGGTGCCTCGGCGCGGTGGGCGACCCAGTGTACCGACGAGAGGAGTTCCATCCCGTAGGGAGTCTCGAAGCCGTCGATCAAGTCAGTGACGATTTGTAACCGTTGGTAAGAGTCCGAACTCGGGTCCAACGCGGCATCGGCCGCCTCGGTGGCACCCGCCAGCAACTCGATATCGTTATCCGGGTTGGGGCTGTCGCCGTAACCTCGGGTGTAATGGCTTTTGATCGCTTGGAGAACTTTGTTGAGGTTATCGGCATACGGGCCATAGGTTCCGGCTTCGTATTTGAGGCGCAGCGGCTCTCCAGCAGTCACTTGGAGAAAATAAGCGAGCTTTTGGACTTCGAGGAGTGTGCGGCGGTATCCGGAATCGGAGTACCGGTCCATTAACTTGACGAGGAGGGCGCGTGCGTGCGTCATACTCGCTTTTTTGGTCCGGACCGGCATCGCCTTCGCATCCGGTGCTCCTGTCGGGGGGTAGAGCAGCACTCGTGTGTTCGGCAGTGCGTTAAAAGCGGTCTCGATTCGTGGTAAGACATCGCTCCAACTCAGTCCGCCGAGGCCGCAGCCTAAAGGGGGGACTGCAATCGAGCCAATCCCGAGTCGGCCAACCTCGCGGACCAACGCGACTAACCCGGCCTCAATGTCCTCGATCCGAGAGTTACCACGCCAGTGCCGCTTCGTCGGGAAGTTGATGATGTACTTGGGCCCGACAATGCTCCCCGTCGCGTAAATCAACATTGCCCCAGGTACGACTGTCTTGGCCTTGCAGGCGCGTTCGTAGACGCGAAAGTTGTCCGGGAACGCCTGCTTGAATTGCAGGGCAATGCCGCGACCCATGTAGCCGACACAATTGACTGTGTTGACCAGCGCATCGACTTCGGCTTCCAGAAGATTGCCTTTCGTGAGCTCGAGCATCGCGTGACCTCTTACCAGTAATACCACTGCGATCGGACAGTCACCGGGCGATGCAAATGCTCGGAAAAACCACTCAAAATTGTCTCGACACGCTTCTTGATGTCGTCGTTGACCACTACGATTTCGTCAATTACAGTCCAGGGACATTGCTCGTGAACTAAGAACTCCGCCTGCTTGTGCCGCTTGCGATCAGGTTCGTCGAGACTCTCCTTCCAATATCGCTCGTTGACCATGTGCCAATTCACTTTGTCGAGGCACGCCAGTGAATCGAACCACTCCGTAAAAGCGGCGATACCGTGGCCGTCCGAGAATGCAAACCCGTATCCAGCCGCCTCGACCCGTTGCGCGGTCGAGGCGAGATAAATCAGCGGCTCTTGACCCTCGGTGTAACCGGCGACCCAGCCCGACTTCAGCTGAAAAAGCATCGGCGACAGCGGGCCAAAGTAAAACGCAACGTAGTCGTGGATCACGCCACCGGGGCCACACGACACGGCGCGAACTCGGCGCTTGTCTTGGATGGCGGTGTCGTGAATCGTCTTGTAAACGAGGCCGTCGTCCGGGCACGAGGTCGGGGCGTGGAGTGGAGTGGAGTGCTTGTCGCTGCAAGACGACCGCGAGGTTGTCGATGTGCTACAATCGGAGGATCGGCGTCGGGATCGGGACAAGACCAGGCACGCACACTCCTTACGCAGTCCATCGTACTGAGGTTCAGGGTAGGCGCAAGATGGCTGCCGGCCGATAGTCCCCATGCAATCGAACACCGAACTCTCCCGACGCCCGGCGAGCCAAGAACGTCTCGACCTCCAGTCGCTCACGCTCTAGGCTCGCCGGTCATCTCATCGGGTGAGTCAACGGCGTCAGTACGGCGTGCTCTGGCCGCGTGCCAGCTTCAGCGCGTTGCCATACCAGTCCAGTTCGGCGAAGAACTTGTCGGCCGACTGGCCGGGCCTGTCGCCCGTCGGGACGCCGGCCTCGTCGAGGGTGTCTTGCGCCTTCGGAAACGGCAACAGCGACGGGATGCTCGACATGCCCAGCTCGGCGAGCATTGCCCGGAGTTGCATCGCCGCCCGCACGCCGCCGTAGCCGCCGGCCGAGTAGCAGACGATCGCCGACGGCTTGAAGAAGTACTCCTCCAAAAAGTGGTCGAGCAGGTTCGACAGGGCCGGCGGGATCGAGTGGTTGTATTCCGCGCTCACGACGACGTAGGCGTCCGCCGCCTTGACGTGGCCGGCCAGCCGCTCCAGTACCTCGGGGGCCTGGCCGGCGGGGTACTCTTTGTACATGCGGTCGAGCAGCGGCAGCGGGTACTCGACGGGGTCGATCAGCGTGACGGTGTGGCCGCGCGCCGCCAGTTTCGCGACGACGAAACGGGCGACGCGCAGCCCCAGGCGCTCGCGCCGGACACTGCCCAGGATGACGAGAACGTTCAGCGGCATGGCGGGCCTCGGGGCGTGGGTGCGGAGATTCGACGGGGTCGTTTTATCCCCGGCCGCCGGATGTCAACGGACCGTCCCACGCCGCGGGCGGCAAAGTCGGGCCGAATTCCGCCCCCCTCCGGTTGCCGTTGGGTTACTTTGGGCAGGCCAGACCTGAATCCCCCCTCCCCCCGGGCACGCCATGACTCCCCGCGTTTTCTTCTGGTCGCTCACCTCGGCCCTGGCCGGGTTCCTGTTCGGGTTCGACACGGTCGTCATCTCGGGGGCCGAAAAGACCCTCCAGGCGCTGTGGCAACTCAGCGACGCCGTACACGGACTGGCGATGAGTTCGGCCCTCTGGGGGACGGTCCTCGGGTCGCTCGTCGGTGGCTGGCCGGCCGACCGCTTCGGCCGCAGGAAGACGCTCCTGGGGGTCGGCGTCCTCTACTTCGTTTCGGCCGTCGGCTGCGGCCTCGCGCCCGACGTGGTGACGTTCGTAGCCGCACGGTTCGTCGGCGGCGTCGGCATCGGGATTTCGACGGTCGCCGCGCCGCTGTACATCTCGGAGATCGCCCCGCCGAAGCGGCGCGGGCTGTTGACGTGCCTGTTCCAGTTCAACATCGTCTTCGGCATCCTCGCGGCGTTCCTGTCGAACGCGCTGCTCGCCGGACTGGGGGCGGACGCCTGGCGGTGGATGCTGGGGGTCGTGGCGGTCCCGGCGGTCGCGTACACGGTCCTGTGCCTGGCCATCCCCGAAAGCCCGCGCTGGCTGCTCCGCCGGGGCGGCGACCGCGCCGAGGGGCTCAGGGTGCTGGCGCTGGTCAACGCCGACCTGCCGCCGGAAGGCGTCGCCGCGCTGGCCGGGGAGATTCAGGCGGCCGAAGCCGGCGACTCGGCCGGGGAGGGGTTCTGGACGCGCCGGCTGCGACGGCCGATCCTCCTCGCCGTGCTGATCGCCTTCTTCAACCAACTTTCCGGCATCAATGCCGTGCTCTACTTCGCCCCGCGCATCTTCGAACTGTCCGGCCTCGGCGCGGACGCGGCCCTGCTCCAGTCCGTCGGCATCGGCGCGACCAACCTCGCGTTCACCTTCGCTGGTCTGTGGCTGATCGACCGCGTCGGCCGGCGGACGCTGCTGTTCGTCGGCTCCCTGGGGTACATCGCGTCGCTCGGGTTGTGCTCGTGGGCGTTTTTCACGGAGACGTATGCGATTGTCCCGGCCTGCATCTTCGGGTTCATCGCCGCCCACGCCGTCGGCCAGGGGGCGGTGATTTGGGTGTTCATCTCCGAAATCTTCCCCACCCGTCACCGCGCGACGGGGCAGTCGCTGGGCAGTTTCACGCACTGGGTCTTCGCGGCACTGTTGACGACCTTTTTCCCGAAGATGGTGACCGCCTTCGCACCGGGTTCCGTGTTCCTGTTCTTCTGCCTGATGATGGTGTTGCAACTGATCTGGGTCATCACCGCCGTGCCGGAGACGAAGGGCGTGCCCCTCGAAGAGATCGAACAGCGGTTGGGCGTGCGGTAACCCCGGCCGAGTGTCAATCGGGGATCACCGGGGTGAACGCTTCTCGCCGGGCGGCTCTGCCCGGTGTCGGAAAAATCGGCACCGACGGTAAAGTCGGACCGAATTGGCATCCCATCCGGATCGTGGTGCGGTTACCGTAGGAGTGTCGGGAACCCGAACTCACGCCGCAGGCTCGCCCATGAACCGCCGCTCGTTTTTGCGAAACGCCTTCGGCCTCGGGGCCACCGCCGTCGCCGTGCCGACGGTCGCGGTGGGCTACGGGTTCGCCGAGGCGACGCACCTGCACATCGACCGGCAGACGATCGCCGTCCCCCGGCTGCCGGCGGCGTTCCGGGGCAAGACGGTCGCGTTCGTCACGGACATCCACCACGGGCCGTTCGTCAGCGAAGCCGACGTGGCCGCCGTCGTCCGCACGACGATGGCCCTCGCCCCCGACCTGATTCTCCTGGGCGGCGACTACTCGCACCGCGAAGGCCGCTTCATCGCCCCGTGCTTCGAGCTGCTGGCCGCGCTGTCGGCCCCGCTCGGCGTCTACGGGGTGCTGGGCAACCACGACTACATGCACGGCCTCGCCGAGACCCGCGCCGCGATGGCCCGCGCCGGCGTGACCGAGTTGACCAACCGCGGGGTGCCGCTGACGCTGACCGGCGAGACCCTGCACGTCGCCGGGGTGGACGACCTGTGGCACGGCCACCCCGACGTGGCGGCGGCGCTACGCGGCGTGGCGCGGACCGACGCCTGCCTGCTCGTGAGCCACAACCCGGACGTGGCCGAGACGGTGCGCGACCGCCGCGTCGGCCTGATGCTGTCCGGCCACACCCACGGCGGCCAGCTCGTGCTGCCCGGGTTCGGTGCCCCGCTCGTGCCGAGCCGGTACGGCCAGAAGTACGCCCACGGCCTCGTCGAAGCCCCGGCGACGCAAGTCTACGTCAGCGCCGGCACCGGGATGAGCGTACTCCCCGTGCGCGTCGGCTGCCGCCCCGAGATCACCCGCATCACGCTGGTTTAGACCGACCAAGCCCCGCCGGTCGCCGGGTGCGTCACGGCGACCCGAGGCCGCGGCGTGGCGTCCACGAGTTGAAACGTCAGCCCCAGCGTTGCCGACGCGACGACGGCCGGCGACGACCCGGCAGGCTTGAGTTGGCCGGCGTCGAGCGCGAAGAGTTCGAGCCGCCACGGGTCGCGGTGGACGACGAGGAGTTCGCGGGTGCCGACCGCCGCGTAGAAGGCGAACTTGGCCGCGGGCGTCTCGCCGGGGCTGACGACCTCGACGGCGAAGTCCGGCCCGCCGACGTAGTGCGTGCCGTGATCGGCCGCCGGGTTGCCGTTCAGAAAGACCGTCACGTCCGGGTTGCGGTAGTTCTCCAGCCAGTTCGGCGTCCGGTCGCTGAGGTTTACGCCCTGGTAGACTGTACCAAGCGAGTTCTGACTTATGACGAGCCAGAACACGCCCCCTAAAGAGTTGACGAGATTTTGGTGGTCGTTGTTCGGGACTGGCGACATGACGGTGACATCCTCCCAAACCTCCGTCCAGCGGTCCTCGTTTAGCCCCGGCCAGCGTTGCCGGACTTGAAGTTCGCGGTCGGGGTCGAGTATCAGAATCGCCATCGCGCGGCTCCTCGACGAGTGGGTTCAGACCGACCAGGTGCGGCCACTGGAAGGTTGCACGACGGCGATGCGGGGTCGCCGCGTGCCTTCGACGAGTTGGAACGTCAGCCCCAAGGCGACCGACGTGCAAACCGCGGCTGACGACAACGCGGAGGAACTTGCCAACTTCAACTGGCCGTCGGTGAGTACGAAGAGTTCGAGCTTCCACGGTTTGCGGTGGACGATGAACAGTTCCTTCGTGCCAATCGACTCGTAGAAGGCGAACTTGGCCCTCGGGGCTTCGCCGGGGCTGATGACTTCGACGGCGAAGTCCGGGCCGCCCACCCAGTGGGTGTCGTGACACACGGCGGCCGTGCCGTTGAGGAACACGCTCATGTCCGGGTTGCGGTAGTTTTGTGCCCAATCTTCGACGCGGTCGCTGAGGTTGATCGCCGGCCGTACGTCTCCGAGGCCGGCGTCCTCGATCGCGGCGAGACACGCACTGTAGAGTCGCCCCGCCAACGTTTGGTGGTCGTCGTTCGCGAGTGGAGACATAACGGTCACCCCTTCCCAAACTTCGGTCGTAGGCTCGTTATCGACATCCGGCCAAAGTTTGCGGATCGTCGCCTCTCGTGCGGGATCCAGCACCAGAATCGCCATCGCGCGGCTCCTTCACGTTGGGGGGCGGGTTACTTTAGGCTCGCCAGGAACTCGACCACGTCGCGGAGTTCGCGCTTCGAGAGTTTCTTGTGCAGGTCGTCGGGCATCGCCGACTTGTCCGGCTTCTCGGCGTCGATCTCCTCGCGCGGCACGAGGATCGTCTTGTTCTCAGCGGTCACGAGCGTCACGGTTTTGGCGTCCTTGCCGCGCAGCACCCCGGAGAGCGTCCGGCCGTCGGCGAGGTTCAGGATCACCGACTGGTAGCCCTCGGCGATCTTCGCGTTCGGGTTGACGATCGATTCGAGCAGGTAGTCGCGGTCCTTCGTCTTGGCGATGTCGTTGAGCGCCGGGCCGACCTCGCCGCCCTGGCCGTCGAGTTTGTGGCAACGCTGGCAGTAGACGGCCGCGTTGTTCAGGAAGATTTGCCGGCCCACGAAGGCGTCGCCCCCCGCGGTGGCCAGGCGGTCTCGGGCGAGCGGGTCTTTGGCCACGGCGGCGCGGTCGGCGGTGTCGATCTCCTTCAACTTCTCGCGCAACGGGGCGTGCAGTTTGAGTTTGTCGGTCGTGCTTCGGGCCTGCGCCGCCTCCATCACGTCGAGCTTCAGGGCGATGGGCAGTTTGCCGGCGAGCGCGTCCGTGAGGCCCCCCAGGATCGCGCCGTCAATGTCCGGCGACTCCTTCAGGGTGCCCATGACGGCGAGCGCCATCTGCTTCTCGACGAGCGACGCTTTGTCGTCTTTCAAGAGCGCCGGCAGTTCCTTCAACGCCGCTGTGGGGTTCGACTTGGCGTTGACGACGCGGGCCGCCCCGCGCAACTTGGCCTCGTCGGACGCGAGCGCCAGTTTGGCCGCCTCGGTCAGTTGCGTCGCCTTGACCGCTTCGAGCGCGAACAGGGCCTCGACGCGGGTGTTGACCGGCTGTTTGGCGTCCGCGATGAGTTCGAGCATCAGCGGGCCGACTTCTTGGATGCCGAGCTTGGCCGTGAGTTGCGCCGACTGCTTGCGGAGGGCGTCGCTGCCGACGAAGAGCTTCGCCAACACGCCGACGGCCGCTTGCTTGGCGAAGCCCGGCGACCGCTCGCCGAGGTTCATCGTCAGGCCGGTGATGGGGTCGAGTCGCTTCGGCTTGGCCCACTCTTCGAGCATCCTGAGCGCGGCCATGCGGACGCCCTCGTTCTCGCTGCTACGGGCCGCCACCGCCGCGACGCGGTTCGCATTCGCCGCTTCGCCGAGGCGGTAGTTGGCCGCGAGCGCACGGTACGCCACGGCGTCTTGCAGGCCGGGGTTGTCGCTGAGCTTCGCCAGGCCGGGCATCGGGGTGGGCAACGCCTGGTCGTAGATAGCGCGGGCCGCCTCGGCGACGACGGCGAGGTCGCTGTCGCCGAGCCACTCGTCGAGCTTGGGGCACTGCAACTTGCGCAACGCCAGCACGACGCCCAGGCGAATCGCCGGGTGGTCCGACGCCGGCTTCGACGCCTTCCAGGCGTTCGCCAACTCGCACGGGGCCGGCCCGGAGAGCGTAATCAACGCCTCGACGGCCGCTTGCCGCAGGTAGGCGTCCTTGTTGTCGTTGTCTTTGAGGACGGTGAAGATCGGGGCGTACTTGGCGGCTTGGCTGCCAGGGGTGATGTACGGAAACGGGTGAGCCGCAAGTTTTGCGTAGGCGCGTACAGCCTCCGCGCGGACACCCAAATCCACGTCCGCGAGGTATCCCAGTAGACTCGGAGGAATTCCACCACCGGGTCGCGTAGCGTCGCCGTACACTTTGAACGCGTTCCGCCGCACGTCCGTAGACTCGTCGCGGAAATAGTCTCTCGCCCACGCATGGAAGTTGACCTGTCCCAATGCCCAGATCGTGTGTAACTTCGCCACGGCACTTGTCGGCTTCGATTGACGCAACAGTTGGCCCGCCTCCGGGAACTTCGCCAGCGCGAACTGCGCTTCCTGGCGGACTTCGCGGTGCGGGTGGTCGAAGAGCGCGATCAACTCGGCCGGCGTCTTCTTGCTGAACCCCTCAGCAAGTAACTTCTTCGCGTCGGCCACAGCAGGAGACTTCATCGCCTCGGCGTCGGTCACCTTGAAGATGCGGCCTTTTTGCGGCTTGCTCCAGCCGCCGACCCAGTCGAGCCAGTAGAAGTTGCCGTCCGGGCCGAACTCGCAGTCGGTCGCCACCATGTTACGCACGAACGGGTGCAAGTCGGTCACCTCGAAGCTCGCGCCCTTCGGCTTCACCGCCAGCGACCAGATCACGCTGTTGCTGGCACTCGCCGTGAAGTCGCAGGCGAAGAAGTGGCCCTTGTAACGCTCACTCAGGCCGACGCCGGGGTAGTACGTTAGCCCCGACGGGCCGTTGCCGAAGTGGGCCAGCGGCGGGACGACGTAGGCCGGCGGCTTGCTGTCCTTCGTCTCGGTGTGCCAGACGCCTTCGCTGTTCCACGGCCCGCGGTTGCCCTGCGGCACTCCGGCGTGGTGCATCATCGTGCCGTACTGGTAGCCGCAACGCCAGCCGGAGTCGCCGCCCTCGACGATCTGCACCCAGCGGGCCTTGTCGCCGGAGTCGGAGTTGTTGTCGTAGGTGAACAGGTTGCCGAGTTCGTCGAAGGCGAGTTCCTGCGGGTTGCGCAAGCCGACGTGCACGATTTCGAGCTTCGAGCCGTCGGGCAGGCAGCGCAACACCGCGCCCGAGTCGGGGTTGCTGAGCGTCGTGCCCTCCTTGGTGACGACCTTGAAGCCGCGGTCGCCGATGGAGAAGTACAGCTTGCCGTCCGGCCCCATGCGCAGGCCGTGCAAGTCGTGGCCGACGAACTGCACGCGGACGCCGTAGCCGGTGGACATCACGTCGGTCACGTCGGCGGTGCCGGTGCCCTTGGTGTCCTTCAACTTGTACAGCGACGGGATGCACGTCAGGTACACGTCCCCGTCGCGGGCCAACACCCCCGCCGCGACGCCGTCGGCCGGCTTGTTGAACGGCCCGGCGAACAGCGTCGAGGTGTCCGCAACGCCCTTGCCAGTCGTGTCCACCACCTTGCGGACGGTCTCGCCGAACTTCTCGTAGGCGGGGTACTTGTGCTTGGCGTACATGGCCAGCCGGTCCTCGACGGACCGTGAGCCGATGTCGTCGTCGAGCCAGTACATGAAGCCGCGGGTGTCGGGCACGCCGTCGGCGAAGCGGTTCGTCTCGACGACGTAGCAGGCCCCCTTGCCGTCGAACGCGAACGACACGGGGTTCGTCAGCAATGGCTCCGACGCCCACGCGGTGACGGTCAGCCCCTTCTCGACCTGCGCGCGTTTGGCGGCGTCGCCGACATCGGCGGCGGTGGCCTTGGCCGCCTTCTCCGCGTCCGGCGGCACGGCCACGGCGACCAACGACACGACCGCGACGGCCAGCGGCAGGAACAACCAACGCTTCATGGGAAAGGCTCCGAGATGGGAGGGGGCAGGCGGAGTCGAGGCGTCGCCGCAGGCGAATGGTGTTCGTCTTGTTAGCCCGACGCGCTAGCGAGGGTCGAGCGGTCGAGGGCAATGTCTGGGGTCGTTGCCAGTACGGTCATCGTCTACCAGCATTGTCCTCGACCGCTCGACCCTCGCTAGCGCGTCGGGCTAACAAGATTCGCCTGCGGCGGAGCAGTCGAGTGTAGTTTACGCGCAGCTCAACTGAGGGCGAGTCGCGGCCGCAACTCCTCGAACCCGAAGCGCCGGAACAGCACCTCCCGCCCGGCGTTGGTCATGCGGGTGCCGTCGATGTTCAAGCTGCGGAACGGCGGTGGCCAGTAGGCGGCGGCAAGCGTGTGGGCGGCGTGGTCGGTCAGGGGACTCATGTGCAGGTCGAGAATTTCCAAGTTGCCGAGTGTGGGGTTCTCGCGGACGACGTGAACGAGTCGGATGACATCTTCGTCCGTGACGTCACATTGGCGGAAGTGCGCGGCCCGAAGGCGCGGCACGGACGCGCGCCGCAAGAGTTCGACCGGCATCCCCCCGCCGCCCTCGACGAACATGACGAGTTTTTCGAGCCAAGGGAGGGGCGGGAGCGGCCCGACGGGTGTGTGAATTAAGGCACCCCCAGTGATGAGCATCTCCCGAATGGGGTAACGCTCGGGCAACTCAGGGAACACGGTCGCGAGTTTGGCGGGGCGTATCGAGACGTGATCGACGAAGCCGCGGCTGCGCGTCGCATGGAACAGTCCCCGGCCGGGGGTCGCCTTGTGGAAAACGTCCCACTCGTCGTCGAACATCGCCTTCAGGCCGTCGAGCCGCGACTTCCGCTTGCGTCGGGTTCCGCGCTCCGCCGGGTGGCGCGTTTCGTCGATCGCCAGGCGGATGTACTCGGCCCGTGCGCAGTTGGCCGGGTGGCCGGTCTCTTCGAGCCAGTCGGCGAACACCAGCCGCGGCAGGTCGGCGTCGGGGTCGGCCAAAATGCCGGCGAGCAGGGCGTCGCGGTCGGTCTGCATCAGAACGCGATCTCCCCGTCCGCCGGCTCGGTGTCGAGGTCCGGGGTCGGCCCGATGTATTGCCGGAGGCTGATCGTCACGCCCACCGCCGCCAGGGCGTCGATACCAATGGGCGAGATGTGATTCTCGTCGAGGTGCAGGTAGTCGAGCTTCGGGATGTCAGGGTGCTCCGCCAGTAACTGTGCGCCGTCGTCGGTAATGCCGCAGCCGCTCAGGTCGAGGCCGCGGAGCCGGGCCGCGACGCCGGTGGCGAGCAACTGCTCGACGCCCGCGTCGCCGAAAAGCGATACCCGGTACGCCAAATCCTCCAGCCGGAGTAGGTCACGCGCGATCGTTGCCAGCAACCTAGAAACCGTCGGGGTGACGGGGTGGAACCAGCCGACGCTGGGCGGGGGGCCGTCCACGTCTTCCATGCCCTCTTCGCCGTGCATCCCCTCCAAGTGCAGCCGCCGTAGATTGGGTAGGAGATTAGGCAGGTCGAGGGTCCGCAAGCTCTCCACGTCCCAGCCCACCACGTTCAGTTCGCGGAGTAGCCGGCCGACCCGGCAGCCCGCCAAGGCGGTCGCCGCGTCGGGGGTCAACACCCGCACCCGTACCGTGTCGATCCACCCCCGGCGGTACGACACCTGGACGTTCGCCTCCAACACATTGATGTTCACGTCGCTCCGCAACCCGCCGGCCGACGGGTTGACGTGTCCGGCGAGCGGCCCCAGCCACTCGGACTGATGCCGCTGGCTCAAGTCGAACGCTTCCTGCTCCATCGCGCGCAAGCGTTCGACCGGCTGGTGGCGGTCTTCGAGGGCGAGTTGCAGGCGGATGTAGTCGCCGCGGGGGTCGCCCTGCTCGGTCAGCAGGTCGGCGTAGGCCGCGTGCGTGGCGAAGTCGTCGGGGTTCGCGGCCAGGGCGAGTTCGAGCGCGGCGCGGTCGTTCATGGTGACTCCACGGTACGCCGGGTCACCGGGCCGGTCAACGGCGGACCGATCCGCGTTGACACGCTCCGCCCGGCCGGGCTAGTCTGCCGGCGGATCGAACCGACACGACGGGTTGCACCATGCCTTTGCGGCCACTCGCCCCGCTCTCCTCCGACCGCGTGCCGGCGCTGGTTCGGCCGCGCCCCAGTCGCCCCGCCCGGGCGGGCACGCCGGTCGTATCCGTCTGCGTCGTCAACTGGAACTGCCGCGACCACCTGCGCCGCTGCCTGGCCTCATTGGTGAAGCAACCGCAGGGCGTGCCGTTCGAGATCGTGCTGGTCGATAACGCCTCGACCGACGGCGCGGCCGACATGGTGGCCCGCGAGTTCCCCGACGTGCGACTGCTGCGCAACACAGCCAACGTCGGCTTCAGCAAGGGGAACAACCAGGCGGCCGAGGTTGCCGGCGGCGCGTACCTGTTCTTCCTGAACAACGACACCGAAGTCCAGCCGCACTGCCTGGCCGAGTTCGTCGCCTACGCCGAGGCGCACCCCGGCGTCGGGATGCTCGGGCCGAAGTTGCGCGGGGCCGACGGCGAGTACCAGATCAACTACCGCCGCAAGCCGACCCTCGCCGCGCTCCTGCACCGCGTCAGCTTCCTCCGCTGGACCGGGCTGTTCCGTGGCGCGTACCACAACTACCGCCGGGACACGTTCGAGCCGGAGGGGACGAAGACGGTCGAGGTGCTCATGGGCGCGGCCGTGTTCCTGCCGCGGGCCGTGTTCGAGGCGACCGGCCGGTGGGACGAGCGCTACCGGTTCGGCGCGGAAGACCTCGACCTCTCGGCGCAAGTCGGCCGGGGGCACCGGGTCGTCCACTTCGCGGACGTGGAGGTGCTGCACTACGGCCGCGTGTCGAGCCGGGAGAACATCCGCTTCAGCGCGCCGAACGTGACCATCGGGTACATCCACTACTTCCGCAAGGCCGGGGTCGGCCGGGTCGCGCTGACGATCTACAAGGGCCTCGTCACCCTCGACGCCCCGCTCCAACTCGCCGCAAAGCTGACGCAGTTCGCCTGGCGACGCGCCTGCGGCCGCCGCGCGAAGGCCGCGAAGAGCCTGCTGGCGGCGCAGGGCGTCATGCACTTCATCGGCCGCGACCTGGTGCGATTCTGGCGGGCGTGAGCGAAGCGACCTCACCCCCGGCCCCTCTCCGCGTCGGAGAGGGGCCGGGGGTGAGGTCGCTTCAACTGCCGTAGTCGATGTCTTCGATGTTCGCGCGGTGGTTCAGAATGAACTGCTTGCGGCCTTCGACTTCCTCGCCCATCAGCGTGCGGAACATCTTCTCGGCCGCGAAGGCGTCCGTCAGGGTCACGCGCAGCAGCGTCCGCTTGGCCGGGTCGAGGGTCGTGTCCCAGAGTTCGTCCGGGTCCATTTCGCCCAGCCCCTTGAACCGCGTGACCGTGATCCCCTTCTCGCCCAACTTGCGGATCTGCCCGACGACTTCGCGCAGGTCGGCCAGGTCCTTGCGGCTGTCGTTGTGGACGAGCGCGAAGCGGACCACCGGTTCCCGCCCGGCCAGGCGCGGCAGCGGGATCAGGTCGCGCGGCAACAGGCCGACGAGCTTCAACTTGGCCAGGCCCTTGTTCAGCGACCGCACCTCGTGCCACTCCTCGACCGTGAACCGGTAGCGCTCCTCCAGTTCGGCCGGCGGCTTGGCCGGTTCGGTCCCGGCGATCGACACCGGGTTGCCCGTCACGGCGACCACCGGGGCGACCGCGCCGAGCAGTTCTTCGCTGATGACCAACTCGCGGCCGAGCTTGGCCGACTCGGCGACGCGGAAGGCTTCGACCTCTTCGGCCGTGTGGAAGAAGTGCTCTTTCAGACCGAGCCGGACGTGGAAGACCGGCAACTTGTCGCCGGCCAGAAGTTCGAGGAAGCCGACGAGCGGGTGGCCGCGGCGTTCGAGGATGTGCACGGCGTTCTCGATCTCGGCGAACACCGGGATCAGCCCCTGCAACTTCTCGGCGGCGAAGGTCTGCGCCGGCCGGCCGGACTCGGCGAGGAGTTCGAGCGCGGTGTCCTTCAGTCCGCGGGCGAAGAGGATTTTGACCATCTCTTCGCGCGTCTGAATGAAGCGGACTTCCTTCTTCTGCGTCACCTTGAACAGAGGCGGGCGGGCGACGTACAGGTGCCCTTCCTCGATCACCTTGCGCATCTGGCGGAAGAAGAAGGTGAGCAGCAGGGTGCGGATGTGCTGGCCGTCCACGTCGGCGTCGGTGAGGATGACGATGCGGCCGTAGCGGAGCTTCGAGATGTCCTCGACGTTCTCGATATCGACCCCGCACGCGGCGATCAGCGCCGAGATTTCGGCGTTGCCGAGCAGCTTGTCGAGCTTGGCCCGCTCGACGTTCAACACCTTGCCCCGCAGCGGCAGCACGGCCTGGACCATGCGGTCCCGGCCCGACTCCGCCGACCCGCCGGCCGAATCGCCTTCGACCAGAAAGAGTTCGGACTTCTCGCGGTCCCGGCTGGTGCAGTCCATCAGCTTGCCGGGCAGGCCGCCGCCGGAGAGAATGTTCTTGCGCGACGTGACCGCTTCGCGCGCCTTGCGGGCGGCGATGCGGGCCTCGGCGGCGAGTTGGATCTTCCGGCAGATCATCAACGCGACTTTAGGGTTCTTCTCCAAGAACTCCGACATGAACTCGTACACGACGCTCGACGTTAACCCTTCGACTTCGGGGTTGTTGAGCTTGATCTTGGTCTGGGCTTCAAAGTGCGGGTCGGGGTGGCCGATGCTGACGACCGCCGTCAACCCCTCGCGGAAGTCCTCGCCCTTCAACTCGATCGTTTCCTTGAAGTGGCCTTCCTTCTTGCCGTAGTACTGCAAGACCCGCGTGATGCCGGTGCGGAAGCCGCTCAGGTGCGTGCCGCCGACGGGGTTGTAGGCGTTGTTGGTGAAGCAGCGGACCCGCTCGTCTTCGCTGTTCGAATACTGCAAGGCGACTTCGACACTGATCTTATCGACGACTTTGTGGATGTAGATCGGCGCGTGATCGACGTGTTCGCCGGTGTTCAGGTACGCGACGTACTCGGCAATGCCGCCCGCGTACTGGAAGTTCTCGACCTTGCCTTGAATCTCGTCCACGAGCGCGAGGTGTAAACCTTTGTTCAGGAACGCCAACTCGCGAAAGCGGTCCGAGAGGGTTTCGTAGCTGAACGTCAGGGTGCCGAAGATCTCGGCGTCGGGCTTGAAGGTGATGCTCGTCCCGGTCGTCTTGGCCGGGGCCGGACCGATGTCCTGGAGTTTCGACGTGGCGTAGCCCCGGGCGAACTCCATTTTGTACACGCGGCCGTTGCGGCGGACCTCGGCGACCGTCCACTCGGAGAGCGCGTTGGCCGCCTTCGACCCCATGCCGTGCAAGCCGGCGCTGACCTTGTAGGCGTCGTTGTCGAACTTGCCCGAGTTGCCGACGACCGTGAGCGCCTCTTCGAGCGCCGACTTGCCGGTGTCGGCCTTGATGTCCACGGGGATGCCGCGACCGTCGTCGATGACGGCGATACTGCCGTCCACGTGCAAGACGATCTTGATCTGCTTGCAGTACCCCGCGAGGGCCTCATCGACGGAGTTGTAGACGACCTCGTAAGCGAGGTGGTGCAGCCCGGAGAGTTGCGTGTTGCCGACGTACATGTCGGGATTCTGGCGGATGTGCGCCGCGTCCCGCAGCGTCTTCATGTTGTCGCCGGTGTAACTCGGCTCGGTGTCGGTCGCGGTGCTCATGGTTGCTCATCTCAGACGGAATCGGGTATCGGGTGTCGGGTTTGGGATGTCGCAGCATTTCGGGAAGCGAACGCTGTTGTTCTGCGACACCCCAAACCCGACACCCGATACCCGGTTTTGACTTTACCAAATCCCCGCGCGGAACTTCAGGTCCGTGATCGGGGAGTTCGTCAGGATCAGCCGCAACGCCGTCAGCAGCGCCCGCTTGTGGAACTGGGCCAGTTCTTGCAGCATGATGCCCTGCCGCACTTCGATTTCGAGGACGCCGCGGCGGAGGGCGACGACGCGCGTCTGGGCCAGCACGTCCGGCCCGGCGACCTCGGCCCACGCCCCTTCGAGGCGGACCCGCTCCGACTTGCGGCCCCAGCCGCGCGCGGCGAACAATGGGCCGAGCACGTCGCTCAGGTTGGTCGGCCCCTTGTCCTCGGGGTGAAACTTCGGGGCCATCGCGTCACCCGGCCAGCGGCATCACGAGGTACAGGTACGATTCGCCCAGCCGAAAGACCGCCGGCTTCTGGCCGTCGGTCATCTCCAATGTCGCCGTCGGTTCCCCGTCCACCGCGCGGAGCATGTCCGTCAGAAAGACCGGGTCGAAGGCGATATCGACGACCTTCCCATTGTACTCCGGGAGCATCAACTTGACCTCCCCCGATCCGGTGTGCGGGCCGCGCGCCGACAGCGTCACCGACCCCGGCTCGAAGTGGAAATCGACCCGGCGACTTTCGTCGTCGGTCATGATGGCCGCCTGGCGGACGTGGGCCAACAACTCCGGCACGCTGACGGTCAACTTCACTTCCATCGACCGCGGGATGATGTTGCGGTACGGCGGGAAGCGGCCCTCGACGAGCTTGGTGTGAATGATCGCTCGCTCGGTCTGGAACAACGCCTCGTTCGCCTTCAGCACGACTTTGACAAGTTCGCCGTCGTCGGCCAGGTTGCGCTCCAGCAGTTGAATGGTCTTGAGCGGGATGAGGTGCGACTGGCCTTTCGGATCGGTCTCGCCGTGGACGATGGCCGGGCCTTCGCACAACGCGAGTCGGCGGGTGTCGGTCGCCACGAGCCGGGCCTTACCGTTCTCGGCCTCCCAGAGCACCCCGGTGACGGCGTACCGGGTCGATTCCCGCTTCTCCACGGCGAACGCAGTCCGCTTCAACATGGTCCGCAGAACGCCCGCGGTGATCTCGTGGTACTCCTTCGTCTCATCGAAGGCCGGAATCTCGGGGAACTCTTCGGGGATGCCCGACGGCAACTCGAACCGGCCGGTGCTGGTGCGGATCGTCGTCGTCTCCTCGCCGACGGTAATCGTGATCTCGGCGTCCTGCGTTTCCTGGAGGATGCTGGCCAACCGTGGCGGCGGCAGGATGGCGGCCCCGGGGCGGGTGACTTTGATGCCCCGGAGTTCGTAGCGGATGCCGACCTCGTTGTCGGTGCCCATGAGGACGAGGCGGTCCCCTTCGGCCACGGCTTTCAGGTTGCCGAGGATCGGCTTCGTCGTCCGGGCCGCGACCGCCATCATGACGATCTTGACGGCCGAGAGCAGCGAGTCGCGTTGGCAGGTCACGATCATGGTTCGCCTCGAGTGAAATTTCGCTTCGGGTCCGCGGCCCTTCCTATTAGCCACTCCCTTTAAACAATGCAGTAGCAGTGGTAAGGCGAGGGGCATCCGCGGCGCGCACGCGGAATTACGCCCGGGAAGTGCGGAGAATCGTAAGCGAACGGGAGAAGCCGGGCCTGGGGATAAGTGGACGCGCCGGCGTTCACGGCCGGGCGCGCCGCGACGCGCCGAAGTGAGGGCGGATCGCAACCAGCTCGATCCGAGCCGTGCGCGGCAGCAATCGACAGACGCGCGCCGGCCGCGCGCCGGGTTATCCCCAGGCCGCGCGTCATTGCAGTTCGGCCGTCAACTCCCGCAGGGTGCGGGCGAGGCGGTCGTCGGTGGTCGCCAGCGCGGCGACTTTCCGCCAGGCGTGCAGGACCGTCGTGTGGTCCCGGCCGCCCAGGGCCGCGCCGATCTTCGGCAGCGACAGGGTCGTCGTTTCGCGCGCCAGGTACATCGCCACCTGTCGGGGGACCAGGGCGTTCTGCCGCCGCGACGGGCCGAGGAGTTCCTTGACCGGGATCGCGTAAACGGCGGCGACTCGCTGGACGAGACGTGTCATCGGCGACGCCGCCCCCTCAAGTTGCCCAGTTTGCAGCCAGAGCTTTACGGTTTCTGCGTCGAGTGCGTCGGCCGGGCGTTTGGCAATGGCGGTAAGGGTTTTGAGCGTTGCGAGGGCACCCAGCATCGGCCGCACTCCCGCCCCGGCCGTCGCGTCCAGCACCGCCTCCACCCCGTCGGCGGCCAGGGCCAACCCGAGTTCTCCCGCCTTCCACCGCAGGAGTTCGCCGCGCGCCACCCGCCCGGGCGGTTCCATCTGCACGACCAGTCCCGCCGCCAGCCGCGACGTGAGCCGGCGGGGGAACTTGTCGAGGTGGGCCGGGCCGACGTTGGCCGTCAGCACCGTGACCCGCCGCCGCGACGCCCGGTGGTCGAGGAGGTCGATCAAACTCGCCACACCCCGGGCCGGCAGGTGCTGCACGTCGTCCACGGCCAGGAAGTCGAGCGCGAGCAGTTCGGCGAACCCCGTCGCCGCTTCGCCGGCAGGGTCGTCCGGTTTCCGCCGCGGCAATTCGCGGGCGGCAACCGCGCGGGCCGTCAACCCAGTCGGGTGCTCGGCGACCGCGCGAAGCATTGCCCCGACGAGCAAAGTCTTGCCAGTGCCGGCGGGGCCGTGAAAGACGACCGGCGCGCCGACCGCCCGCGCCTTGCCCGGGTCTGTGAGCACGGCCAGCACCCGGCGCGCCGCCACGAGCGCCGAGCGGTTCTCGGGCAGGCAGACCACACCGGGCCAGGTCGTTTCGTCATCGGACATGGCGTTATCTTACAGCCGGCGGCGAAGTGACCTCACCCCCGGCCCCTCTCCGACGCGGAGAGGGGAGCCAGCCAAGAGACTTCACCCCCGGCCCCTCTCCGACGCGGCGAGGGGAGCCAGCGGGATTGAGTCAACGGCTGCAAGGGTCGTTCTCCCCCTCTCCGACGCGGAGAGGGGAGCCAGCGGGATTGAGTCAACGAGTTCAGCGTTCTTGCTCCCCCGCTCTGCATCGGAGAGGGGGCCGGGGGGTGAGGTCGCTTCACCTCACGCGCGCATCGACTTCACCGTGGCGATGACCCGCGTCGCCGCGTCGTCGATCTCGTCGAGGGTCAGCGTGGCCGCGAAGCTGAAGCGCAAGGCCGAATGCAGGACAGCGTCCGGAACGCCCATCGCTTGCAGCACCGGCGATGGAAGGAGGCTGCCGCTCGAACAGGCCGAGCCGGTCGAACAGGCGACGCCGGCGAGGTCGAGGCTCATCAAGAGCAGGTCGGACCGGCAGCCGGGGAAGGCGACGTTCAGCGTCGTCGGCAGACCGTCGCCGTTGACCACGACGGGGAATGCTTGCGCTCGCAGTGCCGCCAGGAAGCGCCGCTTCAACTCGACCCGGTGGGCGTGAGCGGCGGCCAGATCGCGCACCGAGACTTCGAGGGCTTTCGCCAGGCCGACGGCCAGCGCGACCGGCTCCGTCCCCGGCCGCTGGCCGCGCTGCTGATGGCCGCCGAAGAGTTGCGGCTTGAGCGCGGTGCCGCGCCTCACGAGCAACGCGCCGACGCCCTTCGGCGCGCCGAACTTGTGCCCCGAGACGCTCAGGGTCGTGACGCCGAGCGCCCGGAAATCGACCGGCATTTTGCCGACGGCTTGCGCGGCGTCGCAGTGCAGCGCGACGCCGGCGGGCAACCGGCGCGCGACTTCGGCGACCGGCTGCACGCACCCCGTCTCGCCGTTGACGAGCATGAGGGCGACGAGTTTCGTCGTCGGCGTCGCGGCGGCGAGCAGAACGTCCGCGTCGATGTGGCCGGAAGAAGTCGCCGGCAGCCAGGCGACGGCGTGGCCGCGGGCGGCGAGTTGCACCAGCGGTTCGACGACGCACGGGTGCTCGATGAGCGACGCGATGAGGTGCGCTGGGGTCGGCCACGACCCGGCCAGGCCGAACGCGGCGAGGTTGTTGGCTTCCGTCGCGCCGCTCGTGAAGACGACTTCCTCGGGGTGCGCGGCCAAGAGCTTAGCGACGAGTTCGCGGGCCTCTTCGAGGTAGCGCCGCGCCCGCCGGCCGTACCCGTGGGCCGACGCCGGGTTGCCGAAGGCGTCGGCCATGACCGGCCGCATCGCGTCCCAGGCTTCGGGCAGGACGGGCGTGGTACTGTTCGCGTCCAGGTAAATCGGCGGCGGGGGCATGGGGATATTGTAGGTTCGGCCCGGCCCGACTACAGTAACGGAGTTCGTAGAAGGAGCGGTGCTCGAGTGGCTGAAGAGGCGGCACTGGAAATGCCGTATACGTGAAAGCGTATCGAGGGTTCAAATCCCTCCTGCTCCGTTCGACGGGCTGACGAGTCGAGACGACGCTGAAGAACGCCGGCCTTTCCAGGGGCCGGCGTTCGCCGTTGATAGGCAGTCGAGGGACCACGCATGGCGAGTCGCATTCACCCCACCGCGGTCGTCGCGGCCGAAGCCTTGCTGGCCGACGACGTGACCGTCGGCCCGTTCGCCGTCGTCGAAGCCGGGGCGCGGCTCGGGGCCGGGTGTGTCGTCGGGCCGCACGTCCACTTGATCGGCAACGTCGAGGTCGGCCCGGGCACGCGCTTCCACACCGGGTGCGTCATCGGGGACGCGCCCCAGCACATGAGCTACAAGGGCGAGCCGACGCGGGTCGTCATCGGCGCAGGCAACACCTTCCGCGAGTACGCCACCGTCCACCGGGCCATGCCGGTCGGACCGCACGCGACCGTCATCGGCGACCGCAACCTGTTCATGGTCAACGCCCACGTCGCCCACGACTGCAAAGTCGGCAACGATTGCATCCTCGCCAACGGGGCCATGATGGGCGGGCATGCGGAACTCGGCGACCGCGCGTACCTGTCCGGCAACACGGCGGTCCACCAGTTCTGCCGGGTCGGCACGCTGGCCATGATCGGCGCGCTCTCGTGCGTCAGCCAGGACTTGCCGCCGTACTGGATCGTCCAGGGCCGCATGAACGAGGTCCGCGGCGTGAACGTCGTCGGGATGCGGCGGGCCGGCGTGCCGCGCGAGGAGATCAACGCCGTCCGCGCCGCGTACAAACTGCTCAACCGCAGCGGCCGCACCATCCCGGACGCGCTTCAGGAGATGGAACACCTCTACCCCGACCTGCCGTCGATCCGCCGCATCGTCGAGTTCATCCGCGAGACCAAGCGGAGCATCTGCACCGGCCACGTCACCAGCGGCCCGACGACGCCGGGAGACGGCGATGCGTGAGCAGGTCGCCCGGTTTTGGACGATCCCGTTTTCCGTCCGCCTGGCCTGGACGCTCTGGCTGGTCCTCGCCGCGGCCGTCGGGATTCGCGTCGCCGTGTCGAAGCCCACGTCGCAAAGCGTGATGCCGATTTACCTGGCCGCCGGCGACCGCTGGCTGCGCGGCGAAAGCCTGTACGCCCCGGTCCCGGGACTGGACGTTTATCGCAACCCGCCGGTCGTTGGGGGGCGCGGCGGCCCCGCCTCCACGGCCCCGAGTGCCGGCGACGGCGACGGCGATGCGTAATTCACTCGGCCGCTTCTTGGCGATCCCCTTCTCGGTCCGGCTGGCCTGGACGCTTTGGCTCGTACTCGCCGCCGCCGTCGGCGTGCGCGTCGCCGTGTCGAAGCCGACCTCGCAGAGTGTGATGCCGATCTACCTCGCGGCCGGCGAGCGCTGGCTGCACGGCGAGAGCCTGTACGGCCCCCCGCAAACGCTCGACATCTACCGCAACCCGCCGGTCATCGCCGCCGGCTTCGCCGCGCTGACCCCGCTGCCCGAAAAGCTCGCCGGCCTCCTCGTCCGCGGCGTCAGCGTCGCGCTCTTCCTCACCGGGCTGACGCGCGTGCGGCGAACTCTGCTGCCCGACTGGAGCGGCAGCCGGGTCGGCTGGCTGTTCGCGCTTGCGGTCGTGCCGGCGATCCCGTCGGTCAACAACGGCCAACTGAATTTGCTCCTCGCCGCCCTCGCGCTGCACGGCGTTGCCGCGGCCGCGATCGGGCGGTGGTTCGCCGCCGCGGCCTGGCTCGGCGTCGCCGGGTGGGTCAAGGTGTACCCGCTCGCGCTCGCCCTCCTCGTCGTCCTGATCGCGCCGCGCGGCTTCGCGGTCAAGGTGACGGCCGTGGTGCTGTTCGGCGTTGCGCTGCCGTTCGCCCTCGACGACGCGGCGACGGTGCGCACGCAGTACGCCGAGTACGTGCTGTACCTCCGAATCGACGACCGCACGCACGAAGACCTCAGCCGCGTGCCGCGCGATTGGACGGTCCTCCCTCGCGTGTGGTTGAACTGGACCCCGCGGGAAGCGGAGGCGAAGGCCGTCTCGCTCGCCGTCGCGACCGGACTGGCTGTGCGAATGCTTGTCCGGCGACGCCGGCCATCGGGCGAATCGCTGCTGGTGGCGCTGGTCGGGTCGCACGCCTGGATGACCGCCTTCGGTCCGGCGACGGAGATGAACACGTACTCGCTCCTCGCCGCCGTCGCGCCACTCGTGATGTTAACCCCGGCGCTGACCCGAGTGCCGCGGGGGATGGCCGTGACTGGATACGCGCTGCTGGCGGTGACCGTGCTGCGCGGCACGTTCCCCAACGACCGCGACTTCAACGTCCTCGGCCCCCAAGCCCTGGGGGCGATCCTGCTGGGGGCGGCGTACCTCACGAGTAGCCTGAACAGTCGTGAGCGGGTACGCTAAGGTATCGCCTTGCCCCCAATTGGAGCCGCCCCGTGATTGCCCAAGACCTGTTGGAAATGCTCCGCGCCCGACCGTTCCAGCCGTTCCGCATCCACGGCAGCGACGGCCGCGCCCGCGACGTGAAGCACCCGGACGAGGCGCTGGTGTTGCGGACCCGCGTCGTCCTGCCGCTCGGCGGGCAAGGTGAGGTGCCGGAATCGACCGAACACTTCGCTCTCGCGCACATCGTGCGCCTGGAGGAGCTGGCACCGGCCCCGAAGGGGTAGTGCGGAGCAACCCCACCCCGGCTGCGAAGAGACCTCACCCCCGGCCCCTCTCCGACGCGGAGAGGGGAGCGAGTGGGTTTGCAGTCAACGAATCCAACTCTCTTGCTCCCCCTCTCCGCATCGGAGAGGGGGACGGGGGGTGAGGTCGCCTTTCCCTCTGGCTGCGAAGAGACCTCACCCCCGGCCCCTCTCCGACGCGGAGAGGGGTGCGAGTGGGGTTGCAGTCATCGAATCCAACTCTCTTGCTCCCCCTCTCCGCATCGGAGAGGGGGACGGGGGGTGAGGTCGCCTTTCAGGCCGCAATCCGCAACTGTCCGACGCGGCGGAGGGCCGGGGCGTGCAGCACGATTTCGAGGCCGTTGACGATGCGGTCGCCGCCGCGGCCGTCGATCAGGTTGCGGCCGCACCGGGACATGCCGAGCCGCTCCATCGGGTCGTCGAGGACCAGGTTGACGGCCTCGTGCAGTTGCTCGAAGCCGACGTCGGCCGCGGCCCCGAGAAAGGTCGCCGCCCCCTCGTCGTCCATCCGCTTGGCGTTGAGGAGGTGAGCCGGGCGGGTCGGCAGCGCGAGTTGCGGGATGCCGACGCAGCACAGTTCGAGCGCCCCGGAGTCCCCCGCCGTGACGGCGACGTGCGCCCGCACCAGCCGGGTCATCATCTCCTTCGACTCGGTCACGACTTCGAGCTTGCCGCGGTTCGCACCCACGGCGTCGCGGAGGTCGTCGTACCGCGGGTGGTGCGTCCGGCAGAAGATGCTGACCTTGTCCACCTTCGGCATTTCCAACAGTTGCTCGGTGCGGACCAGGGTCTGGTCGCCGAAGTCGTCGTCGTCGAACATGACCAGGGCGCGGAACGGACCGGGCTGCTCGGTCGCCCGGATGGTCCGTTGCCGGCGGAAGACGCCGCGCACCAGGGCGAAGCGGCGGCCCAGCAGGAGTTGCGTGCCGGGGGCGTACTGGTACGCCTTGGCGCTCGGGGCGAGGAGCGGGTTGACGACGACGCCGCCGGGGTGGCGGATGCCCGGCTCGGTGTCGAGCGTCAGCACCGTGACGCCGGTCCGGCGCACCTCGTCGGCGTACTCGGCGGTGACGCCGCGGCCCGCCAGGACCACGGCCGAGGCGTGCAGCCGGCGGGCTTCGCGCAGGGTCAGGTCGAGGTCGCCCGGGTCGCCCAGTTGCTGCTCGGCCGGGGTCCAGTCGTTGTTCCCGCGGTTGATCGTCTGGGCCAGGCTCAGGGGGTCGAGGTAGCTGAAGAAGTGCGTCCCCCGGCGGCGGCGCTGCAGGGCCGCGGCCAGCGACAGGCAGTGGTACAGCGATTCCCAGCTGTGCGCTGCGGTGCCGTCCACGCGAAATAGAATCGGTCCACGCTTGCCGTCCATGTGCGGGCGTCCCATCGGTCGAGAGTGAAGACGGCCGGCGGCCCTCGGAGGGGCGGTCGGCATCGCGGCGGGGCACGCGTCTGGGGCCCCGCCGCCACGCCGGCCCCGCGGGGCCGGTCGGCGCGTCGATATCGAGTGACCGGTGTGGTGCTGTCGGGGGCGCGTCCGGGCCGTTGCCCGCGGGTCGCGCTCCCTGCGACACCTCTTCTCCGGGGGGCCGATCCGTCGGCCCCTCGACAACGCCCTGGGGTTCCGGTCCCGGGGCGGCGTCGGCTCGGGCGGCGGTTCCAGCGCCGAATGAGCGAGGCGGATGGTAGCCCGAAAAAATCCTCCGCAACAAGGCCACTTCCGGCCCCGGTTTCCGCCCGCCGATTCCGCCGCGCCGGGGGATTGGGGGTTCCATGTGGAACTGGAAAACAGGGGGGTTTCGCGCAATCTGGCTCAAGTCCACCGCCGCCGGGTGCGCGTCCGAAGTCCGCTTCCCAAGCCCGGCCGGCTCTGCTATGCGTTCGGTCGAACACGCCGGCCGGGGGGCCGGGCCACCGCTTTGGGGAACCGACCATGACCACCACCGCACCCCGCCTCGGCCGGGGCCTCGACGCCCTCCTCGGCGGTCCGCCGCCGGCCACCGGCGGCGGCACCACGCACGTCGAAACGGGCCGCATCCAGCGGAACCCGTACCAGCCGCGGAAGAGCTTCGACGACGACGAGTTGAAGCAACTCACCGACAGCGTCAAGACCCACGGCATCCTGCAACCGCTCGTCGTCCGCGACGCCGGGGACCACTTCCAGCTCATCGCCGGCGAGCGCCGCCTCCGGGCCGCCCAGGCCGCCGGGCTGGCCAGCGTGCCGGTCCACGTCGTCAACTTCAACGACCAGCAGGTGTACGAAGCCGCCCTCGTCGAGAACATCCAGCGGGCCGACCTGAACGCCATCGAAAAGGCCCAGGGCTTCAAGGACTACCTCGACCGCTACGGCATCACCCACGAGCAACTCGGGTCGAAGCTCGGCATCGACCGCGCGACCGTCAGCAACCTCGTCGGCCTGTTGAACCTGCCGACCGACGTGCAGGACGCCGTCCGCAACGGCCAGATCACGCTCGGCCACGCCAAGATTCTGAAGGGTCTGAGCAACGCCGAAAAGGCCAGCCAGCTCTCCAAGCAAGTCATCGTGTCCGGCATGTCGGTCCACGCGCTGGAAGTGCTCGTCAAGGAGCACCGACAGTCCGCGATCGACGCCAAGGCCGCGAAAGAGGCGGGCGACGTGCCGGCCCCCGAACGTAGCGCCCCCGAGAAAACCGCCCACGTCATGAGCGTCGAGAACGAGCTTCGCCAACGGCTCGCGGTCAAGGTCGAGATCAAGGTGCGGGCGCAAGAGAAGGGCCAGATCGTCCTCGGCTTCGAGACGAACGACGACTTCGAGCGCATCATCGACGCCCTGCGGAAGTAAGGCGACTGGAGTTCCCGGCGCGCGGCGGGTGTCAGCCCGCTGTTCCAACCCGGAATGGGCTGTCTCAACCCGCGAGAAGTTTCCGGCGCACGCACCCGGCCGTCGTCACCATTTCAGGCTGGAACAGCGGGCTGACACCCGCCGCTCGCCGGGACAAATCCGTTTCGTAAAATGGTCGCGTCCCATTCCGCGTGTGGAGTGCCGCCATGCCGTCCCGCTACCTGGCCCCGGTGTTGATTCTGCTGAGCGCGTCGGGGTTCGCCGCCGCGCTCGACAAGAAGGACAAGACGCCGAAGATCGAGCCGTTCGCGTCCGCCGACGGGCGGTTCGCGGTCAAAGTCGGCGGCAAGGAGTCGCTGGACACGAAGCAACTCTCCTACGGGCCGAACCCCGAGCAGACCGTCGCCCGCACGATCACCAAGTGGGACGCCCCGCCGCCGGGGGGCACGTACTCCGTGACCTACGCCGACTACCCCGAGCACTTCAAGGGCGTGGACGCGAAGCTCCTCCTCGACGGGGCGCGCGACGGCGTCCGCGGGCCGGAAGGGTTGGGCGGCACGGTCCAGTCGGACAAGCCGTGCGAGGTCGCCGGGCCGGACGACAAGACGGTCGCCGGCCGCGAGGTCGTGGTGAAGGCGCGGAAGAACTGGGTCCGCGTCCGGCTCGTCCTCGTCGAATTGCGGCTGTACGAGGTGATGGTGACCGGCACGGAGGAGGTCGTCAACGGCGACCCGGCCAAGCAGTTCCTCGACTCGTTCCAACTGACCAAGTGAGGCGACGATGACGACGGACGACGTGGCCGCCGCGCTCGAAGAGATCGGCGTGCTGTTGCAGGTGCAGGGCGAGAACGACTTCAAGACCCGCGCCTACTCGGCCGCCGCGCGGACCATCGGCCAACTCCCGGGCGACCTCAAGGCGATGGTCGCAGACGGCTCACTCGGCAAGGTCCGCGGCATCGGCGAGGCCATCGAGGAGAAGGTGACGACGCTCGTCCGCACCGGGCGATTGCCTTACCTCGAAGAGTTGCGGAAGTCGATCGCACCGGGCCTCATCGAGATGCTGCGGATCAACGGCGTCGGCCCGAAGAAGGTCCGCGCGATCCACGAGCACCTGGCCATCGACACGATTGCCGGCTTGAAGTCGGCGTGCGAGGACGGCCGGCTCGCGGGGTTAAAGGGCTTCGGCGACAAGACGGCGGCCAAGATTCTGGACGGCATCCGCTTCCTCGACACGGCCGGGAAGCGCGTCCGCTACGACCTGGCGTTCCCCCTGGGCGTCGCCCTCCTCGAACAGCTGAAGGCGATGCCCGGCGTCGTTCGCGCCGAACTGTGCGGCAGCCTGCGGCGCGGCCGGGAGACGGCCAAGGACATCGACATCGTCCTGAGCAGCGCCGACCCCGCGCCGATCATGGCCGCGTTCGTCGCACTCCCGCAGGTGGTGCAGGTCACCGGGCACGGCCCGACCAAGTCGAGCGTCGTCGCCTCGCTGACCCTGGGGCACCACACGGTCGTCTTGAGCGCGGACCTGCGCATCGTCACGGACGCCCAGTTCCCCGTCACAATCTTGCACTTCACCGGCAGCAAGGAGCACAACATCCGCCTGCGGCAGCGGGCCATCGAACTCGGCCTGAGCCTGAACGACTACGCCCTGACGGCCGAGGACGTGCCGGTGCCGGTCTCGACCGAGGCCGACGTGTACGCCGAACTCGGCCTCCAGTTCGTCCCGCCCGAGATGCGCGAGGACGCCGGCGAGATTGAACTGGCCGCGGCGAAACTGCTGCCCACGCTGATCGAGCCGGGCGACATCCGCGGCGTTTTCCACAACCACACGACGGCCAGCGACGGCAGCGCGAGCCTCGAAGAAATGGCCCTGGCGGCCAAGGCGTTGGGGTACGAGTACTTCGGCGTCGGCGACCACTCGCAATCCCTGACCGTCGCCAACGGCCTGACCCCCGACCGCGTCCGGGCGCAGTGGCAGGAGATCGACGCGCTGAACGCCAAGTTGAAGGGCGTTACGATCTTGAAGGGCACCGAGTGCGACATCCTCGCCGACGGCGTCCTCGACTTCGACGACGAGTTGCTGGCCGGGTTCGACTACGTCGTGGCCAGCGTCCACTCGCTGTTCGGCCTCAGCGAAGAGGCGCAGACGGAGCGCATTTGCAAAGCGCTCGCGCACCCCGCCGTGACGATGCTCGGCCACCCGACCGGCCGGCTCCTGCTCCGCCGCGAGGGGTATAAGGTGAACGTCGAGGCGGTCCTTCAAACGGCCGCGAAGTACGGCAAGATGGTCGAGATCAACGCCCAGCCCGAACGCCTCGACCTCGACTGGTCGCACGTCCGCCGCGCGAAAGCCCTGGGCGTCACCCTCGTCGTCAACCCCGACGCCCACGACCCCGGCGGCCTGGCGCTGACGCGGTACGGGGTGATCGTCGCCCGCCGCGGCGGCCTGACCGCCGCCGACGTGTTCAACACGCGACCGCTGGCCGCCGTGCGGAAGACCCTGGCGAGTCGGAAGCGTTAAAGCTCCGCCTGCGGCGGAGCCACGATCCCGCCGTCGGTCACTTCGCCGCAATGGCGCGGGCGATCGGCTGGACGACGTGGGGCACGACGTGCTCGCTCACCAGCGTGTCGAGCAGCTTGCGCTGTTTGCGGTAGCTCTCGGTGAAGTTGTTCAGCGCCGGCTTTCCCCAGAACTGGCGGACCGTGAACAGCACGCTGATCGGGGCTTCGACGTAGTTCCCGGTGCGGACTTGGTACGCCGTGCTGCGGGTTTCGACGCTGAGCCGGCCTTGCAGTTGGAAGGTGTCGTCCAGGGCCATCGTCAGCGACGGCTGGAAGTGCAGGGCGTGGCCGTCGGGGATGCGCAGCAGGTGCTCCAGTTGCCCGCCGGACGTGAGCGCTTCGGCGACGATCTCGTCGTGGTTGCCGGTGAACAGGAAGTCGAAGCTGTACTGCACGTCCAGCGCGTCCGCGTCCAGGTTTGACACGCCCAGGTGGTACGGGACCATGTCGAGCAGGGTTTCGTTCTGGGCGTCCACGCTGTCCGAGTCGGTCGGGTTCATGAAGGCCGACACGAGCTTGCGGCGGTCGAGAATCACGGACCGGTACGCCCCGGCGTCGCGGTCCTCTTCGAGGGCGTATTCGCCGTCGTCGCGCCGCTCGAAGTCGGTCATCATCGGGAACTGTTTCTGGACGGACTCGAAGAAGTGGACGACCGACTCGCGCTGCGTCGGCATGTCGAGCTTGCTCATCAAAAACATCGACACGCCGAAATCGTCACTCATCGCGCCGAAGGAGTTCATCGCGGGTCCTCAGTCAACCGGTCGGGCCGAACGGTCATTATTCGCGGGCCGGTCGGCATTAGCAATCGCGGGGAAGAGACCTCACCCCCGGCCCCTCTCCGAAACAGAGAGGGGAGCAAGAGAGTTGAAGCCGTTGACGGAAAGCCACTTGCTCCCCTCTCCGCGTCGGAGAGGGGCCGCGGGTGAGGTCGCTTCCCCGGCCGCCCACGAAAAACCCCCGGGCGACTTCGCGTCGGCCGGGGGACGGGGGATTCGATCGGCAGGGGGCGTTACGCCGCGACGCGCTCGAGCTTTTCTTTCGCCTTGACCAGCGGGTTTTTGAGGTCGGACTTGTCGTGCCACTTGCCGGCGTCCGGCGCGCCTTGCCATTGTTGCAGGCGGATGCGCACGACGGACTCTTGCTCGTCCTCGACGAGTTGCTCCTTGAAGCTGTCCTCGAAGCCGGCGCGGACTTGGGTGGACGAGCGGCCGACGAACAGGAGGACTTCGTCCCCGTTCGCGTAGACCGCCAGGGCACGCCAACCTTGGGCCTTCTCTTCGACTTGGATGAGCATCGGGAATCCTTCCGTGGACCGTGAACAGGACGAGTGGGCCGGCTGATGGTGAAGTGAGCCGGGGATCGCGTTCCGTGCGATGAACTTACTTTGGCGAGTTCGGGGGGTCAGGTCAAGAAAAAAACCGGCCGTCCGGGCCGGATTTTCCTCAAGTCCAGGGCTGGCAAGCGCATCGGCGTGCCGTCAGCGGGCGCGATAAATGATCCGGCCGCGGGTGAGGTCGTAGGGCGAGATCTCGACCTTGACGCGGTCGCCCGGGATGATGCGGATGAAGTTCTTGCGCATCTTGCCGGCCACGTGGGCGATGACCTCCCCGCCGATGTCGAGGGCGACGCGGAACTGCGTGTTGGCGAGGGCTTCGGTGACCTTGCCCTCCACTTCGATGGCTTCTTCCTTTGGCATAGATGGGCCTGATTCCGGGTGTGTGGCGTGCGGCGAACGGGTGGGAAAACGGGCGAGCGCCCAAAGCGTCCCCGCGGTCGCGGGGCGCGTCGGGCGCTGGTGGTATTCGTATTGTAGCTAATGCGGGCGAAACGGGAAGTGACCTCGCCCGCGCCTCCACGCATGAAGAGACCTCACCCCCGGCCCCTCTCCGCATCGGAGAGGGGCCGGGGGTCACAATCAACGGCTTCAACGCTCTTGCTCCCCCTCACCGCATCGGAGAGGGGGCCGGGGGGTGAGGTCGCCTTTTAGTAGCCGCCGCCGCTCTCGCCGTACCCCCCGCCGCCGCTACTGCGTCGGCCGCCCCCGCCGCCGACTTCCCGGGGCTTGGCGATGTTGACGGTCAGCGGCCGGCCGTTGTACGGCGACTCGTGCAGGGCGTCGATGGCCTTCTGGGCTTCGTCTTCGGTGGACATCTCCACGAAGCCGAAGCCCCGCGACCGGCCGGTTTCCCGGTCCGAGATGATCTGGGTTTTCTCGACCGTGCCGTACTGCGAGAACAGTTGGACGAGGTCGTCCTGGGTGGCGGTCCAGGGCAAATTGCCGACGTAGATGTTGGTAGCCATGCGGTTCGACTTCGGGTTCCGGCCCTCCCGATTCCCCAGCCCCAGTGGCCCCAACGAACGCTCGCGTGGGTGCGAAACCGCCTGGCTCTGTGAACCCGAGAGACGCCCGCTTGACCGGGCCTGACCGCAATGGTAAGCAACAGTTTTGACCGAGGAAAGGAATTTCTGGAAAAATCTGATACTGGGGTGTCGGGTGTCGGGTGTCGCTGAGCATACCCCACACCCGATACCCGATCGGCGTCAGCCGATGATTTAGCCCACGACGGCGAGGATGTCGTCTTCGGTCATGACGAGGTAGTCCTTGCCTTCGACGGTCACTTCGCTGCCGGCATAGCTGGTGAACAGGATGCGGTCGCCGACCTTGACCTGGAACTTGGCGCGCTCGCCGCTGTCGAGGGTCTTGCCTTCGCCCAGGGACAGGATTTTGCCCTGCTTGGGCTTCTCCTTGGCGGCCTCGGGGATGATGATCCCGCCGGCCGACTTGTCCTCGGCTTCGAGGCGCTCGACCACGATCTTGTCGTTCAACGGCACAATCTTCATCGCGGCAATCTCCGGTAGTGTGAGTCATTCCCCCGCGGTCGGTCTAACCCGGGTGGTCCGTCGTCGGGGGATCGACGGGCACGCCGTACATCTTTTGCAACGCCCGGAGCATCGTGTGCATCACGACGTTCTTGTTCACGGGCTTCGGGATCACACTATAAACCTGAGCCTGCAACGCCTGCCGCATCAGCTCGCGGGTCACGTCCGCCGTCACCAGGATCGCCGGCAACAGTTCGTTAATCAGCCGCACCTGTTGCAAGGCTTCGAGGCCGGTCATCCGCGGCATGTGCATGTCCGTGAACAACAAGTGGACGATCTCGACGCGGACGATCTCGATCGCCTCCTCGCCGGACGCTGCTTCCAGCGTCGAGAAGCCGCGGTCCTGCAACAGGCTTGCCAGGGACTTCCGCGATCCGGGGTCGTCGTCGGTCACGAGGATCGTGAACGTCCCCGTTACGGACACACTGACGCCGGCGCTCAACGAGGTCGCCGGGGGGTTGGTCGGGTGGCTCTTGGGGGGTTGGGGAATCATCGCACACCTTGCGGGCGATCAGCCCGCCACAAAGCCCGACCGCCCGGCGTTCAGGACGCCCGGCCGGCACGTGTCCCCCCGGTCTGCAAACCGGATGCCGGGTGATTTGGCCCACACCGATCCGCGCTGAACCCGTTCTCGGGCGACGGTTTAAGACGAAGGGGACGGGTCAGTCCGCCTGCCAGCCTGTCTGCCAATCCGCCGCGATGAGGTGCCATGCCGGCAGTCTGCAATTCCCGCCGCTCGCCGGGAGTACTCCGCTATTTTCGTTTGCCCAACGTCGCCGGGTTCCAGTCGGCGTCCTTCATGCCGGACGGGACTTTGAGCTGGTCGAAGAAGTAGTACTCGACCTCCTTGCCGTCGGCGTCGGTCGTGACGACCAGGATCGGCAGGACGTACCCGGGCGAGTCGGGCTTGGGGTCGAAGAAGACTTGCCGGCGGCCGCCTTTGGCCAGCATCGGGTCTTCGCCGGCGCGGATGGTCACCTCGACCCCTTCCAGGGCATAGGGCACTTCCTTGCGCTGGACCAGGCCGAGGGTCTTGACGGCCGGCGGCGAACTCCCGTCGGGCGGGTTGAGCGCCTTCGCCAGCCCGGCGAGCGTCCGGCCGAACCCGGCTTCGTAGATGCGGTAGCGGCTCTTGGCCGTCGCCGCCTTGCTGTCCGGGTCCATTTCGGTCTTGTACCCGGCCCCGGCGATCAAGTGGTCGCCCTTGCCGGTGATGAGGTGAATCTTGTTGTCGAACTGGCCCTTGACGTACATCACTTCGCGGCCCTGGCCCTCGGGCGACAGCACCTTCATGGAGACGCTCAGGGGCGACGTGCGCAGCCGGTAGACGATCTCGTCCTGCGGAAGTTGCTTGCCGTTGACGACTTCGCGCTTGACGAGCCGGGCCTCGTAGTCGGTCAGGTCCGCGTACCGCTTGTTCGCGGCGTCGAGCAGCTTCTTGACGGCCTGACCGTCGTCCCCGCCGCCCTTGACCGGCGGCTCAGTCTCGGTCTTCGGCGTCGCCGGTGTCGTCTTGGCGTCGTCGCGCTTTTGTTTGCGCTGGTCGAGGCGGTCGCGGATCGGCTTGCGGTCGTCGCCGTCCGGTTCGGGCAGGGCGATCGCGCCGGCTTGCACGATCGGCATTTCGGGCGGGGCGACGGCCGACGTGCCGAACGGCATCGTCGGCACGGTCCCGACGTACTGGTCGGAGGTCGGCGGCTGGACCGGCGGGTCGGTCGGCAACGGCGGCGGGGCGGGGGGCACGGGGGTCGAAACCGGCTGGCCATGCGCGAACTGCGGGTCGAGCTTGCCCAGACCCTTCGGGGCCGCGGCCGTGTCCGCCGACTTGGGCCGGCGGCCGCGCGCGACCTGGTCCCGCAGGCTGTCGCAGCCCGCGCCGGCGGTCAGTACGAGCGCAAGTACAGCCCAGCGTCCCGCCATGCGTCAACTCCTCGCGGACCGTGAACCCTCGTCGGCGCGGA
>JAYTSV010000186.1:0-15213 GCA_043745465.1 Fimbriiglobus sp. | reverse complement strand
CGAGCAGCGACGCCGTCGTGACGCTGGTGTTCGCCCCGGTCGGGGTCGCCCCGGCGGTGTAGATCGCGCCCGGACCGCTCGGCCCGTAGCCGACGTGGTTCTTCGTGAACGCGGACATGAAGATGCGGTCGGTCGCCCGGTCGTAGGCCAGGCCCCAGGTCGCGCCGACCTGATTCTGGGTGATCTGGATCGTGTGGCTCGTCGGCTCGATGAACGGCCCGGCGGTGCCCGCGCTCGGGGCACCCGGCGGCGTCGGCACGGGGATGTTCGCGCCCGAGTTGTACGGGAAGCTCGTGACCGTGATGCCGTTCGCGTTCGGGCCGTCGAACGCCCCGAACAGGTAGATGTTCGTGGCGATCAGCGGGTTGTCCGGCGTGATGTCCTCGAAGCGGACCAGCCCGAGGTTCACGTTCGGCGTGTTGGCGTTGGCCAGAACGCTCGCCGTTTGCACGGCGGTGCCGGTCTGTTGCCCCGACGGGCCGAACGACACGCCGTTCGGCAGGTTGCTGAACTCGAGTCGGTACGCCCCGGCCGCCGCGACGGTCAAGGTGTACGCCCCCGTCAAGTCGGTCGTCGCCGTGCCCTGCAGGGTGTTGGCGCTGTCGAAGGCCCGCACCGTCACCGGCACGCGCGTGCCGACGGGGTCCCACGGCTGGTTCAAGCCGTTCCAGCCGACTTCGGTGGTCAGGGGGGTCAGGCCCGCGCCGGGGTTGTTGACGAGCGACGGGATCGCGTCGAACCGGCCGTTGGAATTCGTGTCCAGGAATACGGTGCCCGAGAAGGTGCTAGCCGGCACGTCCCGGTCTTCGAGGCGGCTGACGTCTAGTTTCGGCGGGTGAGCGGGGGTTTTGCGACCGGAGCCTTTGGGACCGCGACCGGGACTGTTGAACGGTGCCATCGGCAACCTCATCGGGGATGGATCGGGGAGTATAGCGACGGACAGGTGCCCTGACATTCAGTGTGGGCCGCGAATTTCTTGTGTCAACCGAAACCCCCCAGACTGTGCCGTCTTTTCGGGAGTTTCAGGCTGAACTGTCGGAAGAGCCGACACCTCAAACTATGACGCCTCAACTGAAAAAGACGCCGGGGGTATAGGCAAAGTTCTACGATTTCGACTGGGAACTTGAAACTATTGTGCCGGTTGTAGGAAGGAGATCGACCCGTTGGCGTACGCGGTCTGGGTAAGCTCATACCGCGGCGCAGTTTCGGGCGGGACAAAAGCGGCGGGATGAATGGAGAAGCGGCGGGGCCGGGGTCGATACGTGGGGAGCGGCCCCCACACCCCACGCGGCCCCCCCGCTGCCGTCAGAAGGACTCTGGCGACACCCCCAACGACACGGAGGTTTCTATGTTCACTCGCTTCCTCGGAGGCGTCACCGCTTGCCTCGGCATTGCCGGCGCGGTCGTCGCGCAGCAACCGGTCCCGGCCGCTCCCGCCGCCGCCCGACCGACCCCGCAATCGGCCTTCCCGACGCGGGCCGTCACGACCCAACTCCCGGCCGCTGCTCCGGCGACCCTGCCCCAGGGCACGATGGCCGGCAACGCCCTGATGGGCACGCCGAACCCCGCCTACATGGCCGACCCGGCCGGCACCTGCACCGCCGACGGTTGCGCGCCGGCCAAGGCGTGTGCCAGCGCCTGCGACTGCCTGTGCGGCCCCCCCGGTCGGGCCTGGGTGAGCGCCGAGTGGCTGTACTGGACCGGTCGCGGCCAGAACTCTCCGGCGTTCGTCACGACCTCGCCGGCCGGCACCCCGCGGGCCACGGCCGGCGTGCTCGGTGCGCCGGGCACCTCGACGCTGTTCGGCGGCGACAAGCTCAACGACAACTTCCGCAGCGGCCTGCGGGTGCGGGCCGGCATGTGGCTCGATGACTGCCAGAAGTTCGGAGTGGAAGGCGACTTCTTCTTCCTCGGCAACTCCGGCCAGGGGTTCAACGTCGGGTCGAACGGCTCGCAAATCCTCACCCGCCCGTTCGTGGACGCCCTGGGCAATCGCAACAACTCTCAGCTCGTCTCGTTCGGCGGTAGCCCGGACTCGCAACTCGTCTCGTTCCCGGGCGTGCTGGCCGGGTCGGTCGGCGTCCGCTCCAGCTCCGACTTCATCGGCGGCGGCTTGGGCCTGATTTGTAACCTGTGCTGCGACCCGTGCGGCCGGCTCGACTTCGTCTACGGGTTCCGCTACCTGAACCTGCGCGACGACATCACGATCAACGAGAACCTGACCGCGCTGGCCGGGTCGAACGTGCCCGCCGGCACGCAGTTCCTGATCCAGGACCGCATCCGCACGAACAATAACTTCTACGGGGCCAACGTCGGCTTCAACTACGAGCGCCGGTTCGGCCACTTCTTCCTCGGCGTCCGCCCGACCGTCGCCCTCGGCGTGACGAACACGACCGTGGACATCAGCGGGAACACGCAGATCATCACGCCGCAAGGGGTGCCGACGAACTACCCGGGCGGCTTGCTCACCCAGTCGAGCAACATCGGCCGGTACACGAGCAACCAGTTCTCGGTCGTCCCCGAGATCGGCGTCCGCGCCGGCGTGCAAGTGACCGAGCACCTGCGGGCGTTCGCCAGCTACAACTTCATCTACTGGAGCAACGTCGCCCGCGCCGGCGACCAGTTCGACACGCGCGTCAACACCAACCAGATCGCCCCGGCGTCCGGCGGCGGCGGTCCGGCCCTGCCGGCCTTCCAACTCCAGCGCACCGCCTACTGGGTGCAGGGCGTCGGCGTCGGCCTCGAGTTCCGCTACTAAGCGACGAGTACCGCGTCAAACCGTGCCGGCCCCGCGATCGACGATCGCGGGGCCGGCGTCGTTTTCGAGGTCGGCCCGCCGGACCAACGGCCCGCCGTCGCCCGCCGTCGGGCGTTCGTAAACGGTCGGGGCCTGGAGGGATTCGCCGTCGGCCAGGACGCACCCGGCGTGCTTGGTCCGGGCGAGCGCGTAGTGCGCCGCCAGGCACCCGGCGCAGCTCAGGTAGTACGTCTTCAACTCGTGCTTCAGCCCGTCCGACCAGACGGCCGCGATCTTGTACCGGGCGACTCCGGGGCACGCCGGCGTGGTGCAGGTGACGGGGTAGCTGTGGAGCATCGCCGGCCTCACTTCACGCGGTCACGAAGGGTAGGGCACGTCCGCGTCTTGGATCGCGGCGAGGGCGTTGTGCGCGGCCTTCAACTCGGCCTCTTTTTTGTTCCGGCCCCACGCCGGCGGGAAGCGGTGGCCGTCGATGTCCGCGGCGATCTTGAAGCACTTGTCGTGGTCCGGCCCCTGCTCGTCCAGGATCACGTACCGGGGCACGCCGCCGTAGACCTTTTGCGCGACCTGCTGCAACTCCGACTTCGAGTTCGAGGCCAGCGCCTGCGCCGCCACGTCCTCCATGTACGGCTCCAGGAACTCCAGGAGGAATTTCTTCGCCGCGTCGTACCCGCCGTCCAGGAAGATCGCCGCGACCAGGGCTTCAAAGGTGTCCGCCAGGACGTTCATCGGCATCTCGGCGTGGCCGTCCATGCCCTTGCCGAGGAACAGGAACTCGTCGATGTCGAGCGCCCGGCTGAACTCCGCGCAGGTCTTGCGGCTGACCACGACCGACTTCACCTTCGTGAGGTCGCCCTCCTGGTACTCGGGGAACCGCTGGTACAGCAGTTCGCACGTGACGAGGCCCAGTACGCTGTCCCCGAGGAACTCCATGCGCTCGTTGGACGCGAGCCGGGTGTTCGCCCCGGACGTGTGCGTCAGGGCCGCGCGCAGCAGTTCGGGCTTCAGGAAGCGGTAGCCGAGGACGTCCTGGCAGTCGTCGAGCAGCGATTTCTCGTGCGAGGTGGTGAGGTCCGTGGGAGGCATAGTGCAACTTAAAAAATGAGAGCACGGCGAAAATGAAGCCTATCACTCACGCCGGACCCTGTCAATCGACCGAAGTGCCCGCACCGCGTCACGGGTTGACGGTGTCGCCGAAGGCTTGCACGCCCTTGCCGCCGACCGTGAGCCGGCCGTCGGCGACGGTCACCGACTGGATTTGCACCGGCGCTTGCGGCTGGTTGGCGTAAAAGCGGAACAGCCCGACGGGGTGGCCGTCGTTGCGGAACCACGTCACCTCCGCGTTCGATTCGCGGGCCGCCTCCCCGAGCCGGTCGAGGTAGCGCTGGGCGCTGACCGGCAGTGCCCCGGCGGTCAGTTTGCAAACTTCCACGGCCACCGTGTTCGGCTTCTTGCTGACGACCCAGACCTTCAACTCGACGCTCACGACGGTCGTCGTCCAGTCGCTTTCGAGCGACGCGACCGGGGACGCCTGGTAGCGGACGGCGATGGTCAGCCGGTCGCCGTCGATCCACACGCGCGGCGACCGGACGCGGCGTTCGAGCGTGCCGTCGAAGGTGCCGCCGCGCTCGAACGAGTCGCGCAGAAAAGCGTTGAAGTCCGCCGCGACGAAGCTCGCCCCCCAGTCGGCCTTGGCATTTTGCAATTCCTGCTGCAACTCGGTGACGCGGCTCAGCATTTCCGTCGATTTGACGGCGTCCGTGGCCTCGTCCCGGCAGGCCGCGCGGTACGCCGCCGGCTCGTACTTGACCAGCGCGCCGAGGACGACCACGACGACCGTGACGCTGGTCGAGAGCAGGAGGACGACCAACAGGAAAGACCGGCGGCGTTTCATGGGCGTCTCGGGGCGGGGAACTCGCGGCGACCCGGTATGCCAGATCGCCGGCCGGGCGTCAACGGTCAACCGGCTGTAGCGATTGTATCCGGGCGGTCGCGGCCGGCGGCGGTGGTCGCGGCGGGAAATTGCAGCAAACGCCTCGGAAGTCGGGTACGTTGGGAGGTGGTAGCGATCCACTCACCCACCCGGAGGACCTGGGGACATGACTCACCGCCCGTTGACCGTCGGCCGCACGACCCTCGCGGCCCTGATCCTGCTGGGCGGCGTCGGCCCGACTTCGGCTCAAGCCCCAGGCCTCATCGACCACGCCAAAGCCCTCCGCGAACTCGCCGATTCGAAGGCCGAGGCGGACGCGAAGAACGCTCTCGCCGACGCCGACAAGCTCGCCAAGGCGTCCACCTCTGGGGCGGTGCGCAAGCTCAAGCTGGCCATCTTGACGCTCGACAAGTCGGTCGAAATCACCTCCACCAAGCGGGCCGCCCTCGTCAAGCAACTCGAAGACAAGGTCGCGGTCCTCGAAGGCCGCGCGACGGAGCCGGCCAAGACCGATAAGCCGGCGACTGCAAAGAAAATCGCCGAGGCCGTCAGCCCCGAGACGAAGGAAATCCGCGACGGCCTGGCCGCGGTCGAGAAACTGTACGACGCGAACAAGTACGCCGACGCCCAGGTCAAGATCAACGAGTTGACCCGCAAGCACCCGAACAACCCGGCCGTCCTCGCGCTCGCCGGTCAGGGGTTCGTCAAAGACCGCGTCGCCGAGGCGAAAGAATTGTCCCGCCAGCAGGCCGAGCGGGTCACGCTAGTGCTGAACGACGTGCAGCGGTCCGCCCTCCCGGCCCGGGGGGACATCGAGTTCCCCAAGGGCTGGAAGGAGAAGATGGAGGCCCGCGACCGGCTGACCTACGAGCAGATGGACGCCGACAGCATCGCCATTCTCGAAGCCCTCGAAAAGCCCCTCAAGTCGGGCATCAAGACCGGGCCGTTCCAGGAAGTGATTCAAAGCCTGTCGGACATGACGCAGAAGAACATCTTCGTCAACGAAGACGCCCTCCGCGAGGCCGGCATCGACCTCAAGAGGCCGGTCACGGTGCCCGACAACGTCACCGTCCGCACGGCCCTCCGCGCGGTGCTGCAGGCCAACCGCCTGACCTTCATCATCAAGGACAAATCGATCCTGGTGGTCACGCCGGAAGAGGCGAGCAAGATGCTCGTCAAGCGCGTCTACTACATGGGCGACGTGCTCGGCACCCCCCTCGGCGGCGGGGCGACCCTGGGGCCGCTGCTCGACTTCAACCTGGCGACCCAGAACGCGGCCACGATTATCGACTCGATCAAGAAGTCGATCGACCCCCTGAGTTGGGCCAACCCGGGCGGCGGCGGCGGCAACTCGTCGATCCTCTTCCACGCCCCGAGCATGAGCATCATCGTCAGCGCCCCCGCCGAAGTCCACTACACCCTCGGCCAGGCCGTGCGACCCAAGAAGTGAGTCGAGCGACTGCTACATTTTCCCCGGCCCGCGACGCGATGTCGCGGGCCGGTTGCATTTGACGGCGATGCGGATGTCGGCTACTTTAGAAAAAGTGTAAAAATACGCTCGACTGCGCCCCCCCCCCCCCTCAGGTAGTATCCCTACAACCGCTGGACTCTCCCAGCGGTGAACACCGTGGAGGGGACATCATGCGAATGATTTTGACGTTGGCGATGGCTTTGGGTCTGGTCAGTTCGGTCTCTGGGCAAGCGATGCCGCTGGTGACGATTGACAAAACCAACTTGGCACCGCCCCCTGCCAATGCCCCGCCTGGGACGCTCGATACCGTACAACCCGAGGGCAAGGCGTTTGTCGGTCAGGTGCCCGACACGTGGGGTGTTTATGTGATGTTCGGAACGAACACCACGGCCAACGGATTCATGGCCTTCCCAAACACGACAGCCAACGTTTTTCCCATCCAGCAGCCTACTCCCCCAACGGCCAGGCGTGGAAGTTCCCAGGACCGCTTGCGGCGAGTGCGAACTGGACTTCCCCATACTATTGTCGTGCTCAGTTAATCCAGACTACGACAAACCAGTTCGGCAACAAGATATCAACTGTCACGTCCACGGCTTTGTTGCTCGTGAAGTAGTGATCGCCACCCGATCCATCAGCATCCAGGAGGGCATTGTGATGCGCCGTACTGCTTTGTCACTGATTGAACTGCTAGTCGTGTTGGCCATCCTAGCGCTACTAATCGGGCTCCTACTGCCTGCTATCCAAAAGGTGCGGGAAACGACAGTACGAATGCAATCGTGCAACAACCTTCGCCAAATAGTGTTGGCGACCCATCAGGCACGGGATGCCTTCGGGGATGTCGGGGGTTTCATCAAGCCGGACGTGAGATTCGTGTCCGAGAACACTATGGAGTTGATGTTCGGAGACCCAGGAAGGGGTGCGCCCCAAGGCGCTGTGGCGACTTTACTCACTCCTAATTTCCAACCGGGCTATCGCTACTTCGAGCCGCTGTCGATACTTCTCAGCCCAGGCGACCCGTCTACGACCGACGAGGTCCTCAAGTTCGGACTGGTGACGAATGTATCGAACGAGAAGTATTACGCATTCGGCCCTCCGGCGAGCTATGCGTTCAATATGGCTGCGTTTAGCGGCCCGGCCCGCCGGCCGGAGGGCGTCACCGACGGCTTCTCGCAGACGATCGCGTTCGCCGAGAAGTATCATGAGGCTTACGCGCCCGGCCAAGAGCAGGTTGAGTACATCCGCCGACGCTGGGCACGGATGTACATCTTCCTGGGCGATCCGGCATACGTCGAAGGCAATTTGTCGGCCCGCAACACCTGCGGCCCGCGCCGCCCGTCGTTCGCGGATGTCGGGTGGGACGATGTGATGCCGGTGACCGTCAACGGCGTGACGCACGCCTCGGTGCCGGGGATGACGTTTCAGGTCCGTCCGCCGCTGCTCCGGGCCGAGCAGCGGGTGTGCCAGACGCCGTTCTCGGGCGGCCTGCCGGTGGCGATGTTCGACGGCAGCGTCCACACGATCCGGGCCGGCATCGCCGAGTCGCCCTTCTGGGCTGCAGTCACACCCGCCGCCGGCGACAGTGGCGACCTCGACTGACAAGCGAAAGCCCGCGGCCTTCGTTCCCCGCAGTGACGCCAATGGACCGGCCCGCGACGCGATGTCGCGGGCCGGCTCTTTGAGTCGATCAACAACGGTGCTCGACAAATCCGGTGCAATCCGGGGAATCGTGCCCCCGTGACCCGACAGATTTGTTAACATCCACACCGTTGTCGGAGCTGTTTCGGCTGCGGACGCTGTGGGGAACACAATGCGCTCTTTCGTAACGCTGTCGCTGGCCCTGGGAATCGTGGGATTGACGGCGACTACCGGTTCATCGCAAATCGTGATCTTGAATCCACTCGTGGTGATCCCGGCGAAACCAGCCGATGTCGGCCCGCCGGTTCGGCCAGAACTTCCCGAACGAATCCGGCCGGAAGGCGAGGTGTTCATCGGCAACAGCCAGCTGAACTGGCGGGTCGCCCTGACGATTGGCACGCTCGACGCCAACGGGAGCTTCACAGCATCGCCGGACTCGAAAGTCGTCACCGTGGCCATCCCGATCCCGACCGGCCCCAACGGCTTTCGCTGGAAAAGTCCGGCGACTTTGGCCGTCCATCCGGTCCCACCCAATCTGTGCGTGTGTCAGGCGGAATTGCAATTCTGCGTCGGGGGTCTCGTGTGGCTGCCCCAGTTGTCGATGAATTCGTTTGGCGTGATCGGGGTGTCCGTGCTGAAGATTTCACCCAAGCTCGTTGAATTCACTTTGAAACAGTTAGCCGGGTGCGCGCTCTTTCACTCCCAAGGCGGGACACGCGCCATTCAAGTCGTGAAGTGAGGATTGCGTCGCCACCTCCCACCGAAGCCAGCGGGGCCGGCTCGCTTTGACTTTGACGGCGGCGGCCTGCGACCCCCTCCCGCGGGAAGAAATCATCAATGTCCGGCGGGGGGTCGGGCGAACCGCCGTTGACGCGGGTGGGTCGCGGGCCGACGATGGGGGGTGTGCGAACTCCCGCGACCGCTCCGCCCGGCAGGTGCCATGACCGACCGTCCCGTTGACAACGCCCCATACCTGTCGCACACCCACTCCGGGCTGACCATCGAAGGCTACAGCCGCGCCGCGGTGCAGAGTTACTGGCGTATCCCGGAGTTGAAACTCGGCTTCGACCTGGGGGCGCACCCCTGGGACTTCAACGGCACGCCGAACTGGTTCATCACGCACACGCACCTCGACCACATCGCCGCCCTGCCGGTCTACGTCGCCCGCCGGCGGATGATGAAGATGGAACCGCCGCGCGTCTTCGTGCCGGTCGAGAGCTACGAGGACGTGAAGAAACTGCTGCTGATCTTCCAACGCCTCGACCGCGGCCGGCAAATCTGCGACCTGGTGTCGGTCGAGCCGGGGCAAGAGTTCGAGTTGTCCCGGGACCACGTCGTCACGGCCTGGGCGACGACGCACACGATCCCGTCCCGCGGGTACATGGTCTGGGACCGCCGGAACAAGCTCAAGGACGAGTTCGTCGGGATGCCGGGGAACGACATCCGCGACCTGCGCAAGTCGGGCGTCGAGGTGACCCGCGAGGTCCGCACGCCGCTCCTGGCGTACACGGGCGACACCAGCCCCGCCGGACTGGACGACTACCCGGCGGTGTACGACTGCAAAATCCTGATCACCGAGTTGAGCTTCATCCGGGCGGCCCACAAGCGGGAGAAGATTCACAAGTACGGGCACATGCACGTGGACGACTTCATCGAGCGGGAGGGCCGGTTCCGCAACGAGTTGATCGTCGCCGGGCACTTCAGCACGCGCTACCACCCGTCGGAAGTGGTGCGAATGCTCGACCGGAAGCTGCCGCCGGGGCTGCGGGCGAAGATGCGGCTGTGGATCTGACGCCCGGCCGGCGGGCACAAACTCCCGACCACTTTAAGATTGCGTCGTTGAATGCCGGCGCGCGGGGGGTACAATCTCTGCGGCATGGGGGTCGGACGCGTTCCGACACGTTTGCCGGGGCCACGCCGCCAGTCCGATGACTCGAACCTCTTGCGAGAGGGCCGAGTCCGGCGGCGCGACTAAAGCTCCCGCGGTCGTCCCCCACGCTCGAAGTCACGAAGGGGTTGCGCGGTGAAAGTCGAAATCTCCACACGCCACGGCCACTTGAGTCCCGAACACCAGGCGGAAATCCGCGAGAAGGCCGAAAAGCTTCTCCACTACTTTGAACGCCTGATGTTCATCGAAGTGACGGTGGACTTGCAGCACGACGACAAAATCGTCGAAGTGATCGCCAAGGCCGAGCACAAGCACGAGTTCGTCGGCCAGTGCCAGGCTCCGGACGTGATCGTCGCCCTCGGCAGTGCCATCGCCAAGATCAAGACGCAGATTTCGCACTACAAGCAGAAGCTCCAGGACCACCGCCACGACCCCTCGCACGGCGGCGTGCAGGGCATCCACCCGTGACCGGTGGGGCGGCGGGCGGCGGTTCCGGTGGGGAGGTGACGGCGTGATGTCGATGACCGAATTCGTCGTGCGGGACGCGATCCTTCCGACCCTCGAAGCGACGACGCGCGAGGGCGTGATCCGCGAACTCATCGGCAGCCTGCACTCGGCGGGGCACTTCCCGAACACCGACCTCGAAGACATCGTCCGGGCCGTGCTGCGCCGCGAGCAACTCGGCTCGACCGGCATCGGCCGGACGATCGCTATCCCCCACTCCCGGCACGCCTCGGTGACGCGGCTCATCGGCACCGTCGGCGTCTCCCGGGCCGGCGTGCCGTTCGACAGCATCGACGGCGAGGCGGTCCACGTCCTCGTCCTGCTGATCTCCCCCCAGGACCGCCCGGGCGACCACCTGCGGGCCTTGGAGTGCGTAGTCCAGACGATGCGCGACGACGCCGTCGTCGAGTCGCTGCGTAAGGCCGACAACAACGACGACATCTGGCGGCTGATCGGCGGGGGGGGCACCGCGTGACCGCAAAAAGTTCGCTCCGCCAGTCGGTCGTGGTGGCCAACCCGAACGGCCTGCACATGCGGCCGGCGACCCGGTTCGCCCAGCAGGCGCGGGTTCTCCCGCAGCGGGTGACCGTCTGCCACGGCGACAAGTGCGCCGACGGCAAGAGTTCGCTCGACCTGCTGATGCTGATCGCCATGCCCGGCGCGGAACTCTGGGTCGAACTCGAGGGGGACGACTCCTCCGACGCGGCCGCGGCCATCCGCACGCTGTGCGACATCCTCGCCGCCCCCGGCGACGACGCCTGACCGACAGACCGAGACCCTGAACAGTCGGACGACGACGCTTCATGGACATTCGACGCGGCATCGCCGTATCCCCCGGAATCGCCATCGGTTCGGCCCTCGTGCTGGACACCGAAGGGGTCGTCATTTCCCGGCGGACGGTCCCCGTCGAGCAATTGCCAACCGAGAAAGTCCGCCTGTCCGGGGCACTCGCCCGCGCCGCCACTGAAGCCCGCAGCCGGGAGCGCATCCTGACCGAGCAGATCGGCCGGGACGTGGGCATCCTCACCGGCCACGCCGTGATGTACGAGGACGCGACCCTCCGCCGCGATGTCGAAAAGCTCATCGACGACCAGCACTACAGCGCCGAGTTCGCCTTCAGCCGGCACATCCGCGCCATCATCCGCCGGTTCGACGACCTGCCGCCGGGCCACGACTTCACCCGCCTGCGGTCGGACTTCTTCGACCTCGAACGCCAGGTCTTGAACCAACTCCTCGGCATCACCCCGAATGAACCGGCCCCGCTCGCCGGCGAACCGGTCATCATCCTCGCCGCCGACCTGACGCCGAGCGAGACGGCCCAACTCGACCCGCGGACGGTTCACGGCTTCGCCACCGAGAGCGGCGGGCCGACGAGCCACACGGCGATCATGGCCGGGGCGCTGGAAATCCCCGCCGTCGTCGGCGTCGGCCGCTTCCTGCACGACGTGTCCAGCGGCGATACGGTCATCGTGGACGGCAGTAGCGGCCTGCTGATCGTGGACCCCGATGAGGCGACGCTCGACAAGTACCGCCGGCTCCGGCTCGCCGCCACCGTCCACAACGTCGCCCACGCCGACGACGCCATGCGCGACGTGCCGCCGGTGACGCGCGACGGCGTCCGCATCTCGCTGCTGGGCAACATCGAGTTCCCCAGCGAGGCGGTCAACTGCATCGAGCGCGGGGCCGACGGCGTCGGGCTGTACCGCACCGAGTTCCTCTACGTCAACCGCACCACCGACCCCACCGAGCAGGAGCACTACGAGGCGTACCGCGCCGTCCTGACCGCGCTGGGGCCGACGCGGCCGGTCGTCATCCGCACGCTCGACATCGGGGCCGACAAGTTCTCGTCCGCGTCGGCCATGCTGACCGCCGAGAAGAACCCGTTCCTGGGCCTCCGCAGCGTTCGATTGTGCCTGAAGAATTTGAAGCTGTTCAAGACGCAAATCCGCGCGATTCTGCGGGCCGCCGTCCACGGGGAAGTCCGCATCATGTTCCCGATGGTGACGACCGTCATGGAACTGCGGCAGTGCAAGAGTCTGATGGCGGAAGTGGTCGAAGACCTCGAAGAAGCCGGAATCCCCTTCAAAGCGCGCATCCCGGTTGGTACCATGATCGAAGTGCCGTCCGCGGCGCTGATGGCCGACGTGCTGGCGAAGGAAGTCGATTTCTTCTCGATCGGCACGAACGACCTGGTGCAGTACACGCTGGCGGCCGACCGGAACAACGAGAACGTCGCCGGGCTTTATAACCCGGCGGACCCCGCCGTCCTCAAGCTGATCAAGATGGTCTGCGACGCCGCCAAGGCCCGGGATAACTTGACGGTCAACGTGTGCGGCGAGATGAGCGGGGAGGCGATGTTCACGCCACTGCTCGTGGGCCTCGGCCTGCGGCAGATGAGCGCCACGCCGCGCAAGATTCCCGAGATCAAACGGGCCGTCCGCAACCTCACCATTGCCGACGCCGAGCGGGTCGCCTTCGAGGCTCTCCGCATGGAAACCGCCCGCGAGGTGACGACTTACTTACGGGAACAACAACGACGGTATTCCCCCGACGCGGCCGACTGACACCCGATTTGGTGTCGTCCGCGGCGACCCGACGGGAGCGACTTCGATCCCCCCGCGTGCCCCCGATCGCGGTCCTTCCCCCCAGAAGGCCCGCGACGGCCCGTTTCTTTCCGGGCACCCGGCCTTCGACGCTCCCGCAGCACGGTCGCCGCACTGCCGCGTTCGGGCTACCCGACAGGAGAGTACCCGCGCCCGCCCTGGCCCCTTCGCTAAGAGGGTGCCGGAGTCGGAGTCGGTGCTGACCGCAATGACCGGCGACAAACTCCGCTTCCGCTTCGCCAAGACTGGCGCGCTCAGGTTGCTCGGCCACCAAGACCTCGTACGGTCCGTCGAGCGGATGCTGCGCCGCGCGGCCGTCCCGTTCCGCCAGACGCAAGGCTTCCACCCCGGCCCCCGCCTCGTCTTCGCCCTGTCGCTGCCCCTCGGGGCCGACGCCCTCAACGATGTCGTCGAACTCGAACTGACCTCGCCCCACGCCGCCGACGACGTACTGCCGAAATTGAACCGCCAGACGCCGGAAGGTCTTCACTTCCGCGAAGCCCGCGTCGTGCCGTTGAAATCGACGGCGATGGTCCGCCGGGCCGTCTACCGCATCGCCTTCCCCGCCGAAATGACGCCGGCCGTCGAGGCCAGCGCCGCCGGACTGCTCGCCGGCGAGCGGGTCTGGGTCGATCGGCTGCACCCGACGCCGCGCCGCACCAACATCCGGCCGTACCTGCGCGGCCTGGCCGTGACGCCGGGCGAAGTGCTCATCGACCTCTGGGTGACGCCGTGCGGCACGGCCCGCGGCGACGAGCTGACGCGCCTCCTCGGGCTGGCCGAAGTCGTCGCCGGCGGGTCGGTCTTGACCCGCGTCGGTCTCGAAATCCACGACGAACTCACGACCCCGCCGGGCGACGCCCCGCCGGACGGTCGGCCGGAAACGGCCCCCCTCGAACACGTCCCCGCCGCGTTGGCGCGGGACGCGGCACACGATGCCAGCCCGCCACCCGCGGCCACCTGGGGGCTATCCCCCAACGGCCCGGAGGTCGAGTGACCCCCACCGGCGGACGCCGCGGCGTCCGCCGACCGAACCAAGGATGCCCATGAAAAAAGAGATGCTCATCAACGTCCTCCAGGCGGAGGAGTGCCGCATTGCCATCATTGAGGACGGGGTTCTCGAAGAACTTTACGTCGAGCGGGCGAGCCAGGAGAGCTACGTCGGCAACATCTACAAGGGCCGCATCGTCAACATCGAACCCGGCATCCAGGCCGCGTTCGTGGACTTCGGCATCGGCCGCAACGGTTTCCTGCACGCCTCCGACGTGGACCCGATCTACTACAAGCACCTCCTGCCCCAGGACGTGCAGGACGAGATGGACGCCGCCGAGGCCGACGCCGCCGGGGCGAACCGCGGCAACGGCGGGGGCGGACCCCGGGGCCGCACCCGCGACCGCGGCGACCGCCCGGAACGCGGCGACCGCCGCGGGCCGCGCCGGGACGCCGGCGACCGCGACGAGGACCGCCCGGTCCGCGTCGCCGAAGTCGAGTCGTCGGTGTCGCTGCCGGCCGAAAGCCCGGCCGACGTGACCCCGATCGACGACGAAGAGTTCGGCGAGTTCGGCGACAGCAGTGCGGAAGCCGCGCCGGTCGCCCCGCCGAAACCGCCGGCCCCGAAGCCGGTCGCCCGCCAACCGGTGGTGAAGCCGGCCCCGGCCGAGCCGATGGACGAGGACGACGGCTTCGGCTCCGGCCTCGACGAGGGGTACGCCGCACCGCCGACCCGCAAGCCGGCCGCCACCGAGGTCGAAGAAACCACCTGGGAACTGTTCGTGCCCGAGCCGGCCGGCGAACCCGAGGAGATGGGTGAAATCGCCGAGATCGTCGAAGCCGAGGCGCGGCCGAAGGCCAAGCCCAAGCCGAAGGGCCGGGCCAAGCCCAAGGCCGACGAACCGGCCGAACCGACCGCCGCGCCGACGGCCGAAGACGAGGACAAGAAGCCGGCGGCGAAGCCGCGCAAGTCGCGCAAAAAAGCCGACGACGAGGCCGGCGACGAGAAACCGAAGCCGATCCCCGGGGCCGAACGCCGCACGACGGCCGACGACGACGAGGTCGAGATTCGCCCGTTCTTCACCGACGGTGCGGACGCCGACTTCGACCCGGACGCCCCGAACGACCGGTTCGACGGGTCCGTGTCGCAGGACCGGGCCAACGAGCCGGCCAGCGACGAGGTCGAGGAAGCGATCGGCGACGGCGACAGCGATTACGCCATGACCGACGACTCCGAGGACGGCCCGCCGCGCCGCGGCTTCAACGAAGCCGACGACCTCGAAAACGGCCCGCCGCGCAACCGCAACGACCGCGACCGGGGTCGCACCGGCGGCGGCGGTGGCGGTGACCGGGGCCGGGGCCGGCCCAACGACCGCGGCGGCGACCGCGGCCGGCCCAGTGACCGCGGCCGCACGTCGGACCGCGGCGGCG
>JAYTSV010000185.1:0-15262 GCA_043745465.1 Fimbriiglobus sp. | reverse complement strand
CCGCCCGAGTTCACGCCCGCAGCGGTCGAGACGATCGCCGCGCAGAAGCTTTCCGCGGCCGGCGTCGCCCGGCGGCCGACTCCGCGGGCGGCCGACGGCCCCGGCCTGCGAGGGCATGGACGCCTCCCCCGGCACCGGCCACGTCACCCCGCTCGGCGACGAGGACGACGCCGAGCGGGCGGCGATCTTCGCGTCCGCCGAGGGGCTTGATATCCGCGTCCGCCGGCACTCGACGCGGGGGTGATCTCGCCCCGGCGTAGTGCGAGCGGACGCGTGACCAAACCCACCGCCAGAAACTGCCCACGAATCGTCGGGAACTCCCGTGTAAGTTCCGTTGAAAGTGATACCGAGTCAACCTTCGCGGGCGGGGCCGAAGTGCCCCGCCCGTTTTCGTTGGTGGATTGCCACGGGGGATCCGCCGCGCGACCGCCCCTGACCACCTTGTGCGCGACCGCTCGTAATCACACTCTGTGCCGGTTAGTTCGGATTTATTGGTACGCACGTCAAGTCGGGCACACAGTCTGGTCGAAACTAGTGTCGTGCAATCGTTCCCCGCGACTCATTCAGCGAGGCTCCCGTGAACCCGCCCTCAACTCCGCCGGAACTCGGTCGCCCGAAAAGCCGCTGGCGTACGGTCTGTGCGGCCGTCCTCGTATGCACAGGGTCTGCCGTACACGCGGCACCGCCCGGGGGAGGTCCGCTTCCCACGCCCAGGCCGTTCCCGGACGGGGCCGCGGTGATCGAAGCCCCGACCAGCCCGCCGGCCAATGCCGGGCTGCCCGAGCGGTTGCCGCTCGTGCCCGACAAGGCACCCCGGCCGGCGGCCGGTCCGGGGTCGGTCGCGGAGTTCGTCGAAGGGCTGACCCAGAACGACGCCGGGTTTGAGGTGCTGGTCGGCCAGGGGCGAATCCTGACCACCCGCGTCGATCTGGCGGCCAAAGGGAAGCCGGCCGCGCTCATCGCGATCGGCGACCCGACCGTGGCGGACTTCACCGTGGTCAGCGCCCGGCAGATCCGGGTCGAGGGGCGGCGGCTCGGGGTGACCGACCTGTCGATCGTCACCCCGGACAACCAGACGTACAGCTTCGAGGTGCGGGTCGTGTCCGACTTGCACGTCCTGCGGGGGCAACTCCACGGCCTGTTCCCGGACGCCGCCATCAAACTCACCCAACTCCGCGACCACGTCGTCTTGGAGGGGCAAGCGCGGGACGCCGCCCAGATCGCCCGCATCCTGGAGACCGTGCAGGCGTACCTGGTTTCGCTGCAGAACTCGCAAGTCCGGCAGACGACCGGGCAGCAGGGCGCAGGCGCTCAGCTGCCGCCCAAGGTGGACAACCCGCCCGCGGTGCCGGGCACGCCCGGCGTCGCCTCGGCGGAGCAGTCGCCCGTCCGCTCCGCCCAGGGCACCGTCACCACGCCGCGGGTCATCAACTTGCTCCGGGTGCCCGGGTCGAAGCAGGTGCTCCTCAAGGTCCGGGTCGCGGAGCTGAACCGGACGGCGTTCCGCCAGATCGGCGCCGACCTATTGGCCTCGGGGTCGGGGCAGAACACCTTGGGGACACGGATCAGCGGGTCCGGGGGCAGCGCCTCTGCCACGGCCGGCGGCGGCGCGCTCACCGGGTTCGCCCAGCTCCTACTTGGGACGAACACCACCGCGTTCGGGATCTTCGACAAAGGCGACTTCTCGGTCTTGATGTCCGTCCTCCGGCGGAACTCCGTGCTGAAGCTGCTGGCCGAGCCGAACCTGGTGGCGTTGAACGGCCACGCGGCCAACTTCCTGGCCGGCGGCGAGTTCCCCGTGCCGGTCCCGCAGAGCAGCAGCGGCGGTGCCGCACCGACCGTCACCGTCCAGTTCCGGGAGTTCGGCGTCCGGCTGGGCTTCCTCCCGATCATTCTCGACGGAGACGTCATCCGGCTGACCGTGGACCCGGAAGTGAGCACCATCGACACGACGCTCGGGACGGTGCTGGTCCCGGGCGGCTCGCCGGTCCCCGGCCTGAACACGCGGCGGGCCCACACGGTCGTCGAGATGCGGGAGGGGCAGACGCTGGCGATCGCCGGCCTCCTCCAGGTCACCCTGGAAGGCTCCACCCAGCGGATTCCCGGGCTCGGTGACCTGCCGGTGCTCGGGCCGTTCTTCAGCAACACGACGAGCACGCAGGTCGAGAAGGAGCTGATCATCCTGGTGACCCCGTACCTGATCGAGCCGTCGAACTGCGACCAGGCTCTCCCCGTCCCCGGCGACGAAGTCAGCACGCCGACCGACTTCGAGTTCTATCTGCGGAACCGCATCGAGGGGCGCACCGGGGCCAACTGGCGCTCGACCACCCAGTACGAAAAGCAACTGCCTGCGGTCCGCGCCCTGCTCCGGCTGGACGCGACGAACGTCCGCGGCCCACACGGCTTCTGCGAGTAACTCGCCCCAGCGCCCCGCCCGTACCCCTGGCAAGACGGAGACCGACCATGATGACTCCCCGATGGCAAGACGTGCTGGCGACCGGCCTGCTCCTCACCGGCACCGGCGGGGCCGCACAAGGGCAGCCGCCGTCGCTCCCTCCGAGCGCGGCGCGGCCGGCCGGCGCGGTCCTCCTCCCGGCGGCCTGCCCGCCCGCGCGGCCGGCCGGCCCCTTCTCAAAGGCGTCCGCCCGCGGCAGCCTTCTGCACCGGGCCGACTGGCCCGAGACCGCACTGGGATCGACGATCGACCTCCACTTCCAGACCCACATCACCAACGCGGCTGCGGCCCGGATGGCCCTCTACGACTACGACTTCGTTCGCAACAGCGACCAGCTCAACACGCGGGGGAGGGACCGCGTGCGCCTGATCGCCGGGTTGGTCGGCCGCAGCCCGTTCCCCGTCGTCGTCGAGCGGACGCCCGACGCCCCCGAACTGGCGGAGAAGCGCCGCCGGGCGGTGCTCGGCGAACTGACGGCTTTGAGCGGTGCCGTCCCCGCAGATCGCGTCGTGGTCGGGCTGCCGCTCGCCACTCCCCTTCGGGGCGTCGAGGCCGAACTCATCTACCAGAACCTCCTTCGCCTGACGGAGTCGTACGGAACGACCCCGAGCACCGGGGTGCGGGGCGGAACCGGGGGTGCGACCGGCGGCGGGGCCGCGGGCGGGGCCGGAACGGGATCCTCAACCGGACGCTGAGCGAAGTGAAGAGTCTAATGTGTGCAAGAATTGAGGCAGGAGGCCGACGATGAGCCGGAAGTACTACTGGGCCGCGCTAACTTGCGCCGGGATCGCACTCGTGGCGGGCTGCCGCGGCGGCGGACGCTCCGAGACGCGCGGGGGTGCGGCACCGGCCGAATCCTCTCCACCGCTGAACGGTTCGCAGGTGGCCGACATCCAGGCCGCCCTGGCCCAGACCCTGGACGCCCGCGGCGAGGGCGAGCAAGCGCTACGGTACTACCAGGAGGCGGTGCGGAAGGATCCGACCAAAGCGGAGTGGTGGGGTCGGCTGGCGGTCCTCGCCGACAAGCAGGGGATGTTCGCCGAGTCCGAGGAGGCGCACCGCCGGGCGGTCGCGCTCCAGCCGGCGAATCCCGACCTCCACTGCAACCTCGGCTACAGCCTCCACATCCAGCAGCGGTGGGAGGAAGCAGGGGCGGCCCTGCAGCGGGCCCTCGAATTAAACCCCGACCACAAAAAGGCGTCCAACAACCTCGGCTTGGTCCTCGCCCGTTCCGGCCGCGGGTCTGCCGCTCTTGAAAGCTTCCAGCGGGCAGGCTGCTCGAAGGCCGATGCCCATGCAAACCTAGCCTTCGCGCTCACACTCAACGGCGAACTCGACAACGCTCGCCGACAGTATTCCATCGCCCTTCAACACGAACCGGGGTGCGAAGCGGCGCAAAAGGGTCTGGAGAACCTCTCCGCGCTAGCGGCGCGGCTCACGCCTGGCGATGGGGAAGGGGGCGAGAAGCGAACGGACGTCCTGCCCAGCCCCACGCCGCCAGTCGTTCCAGTCACTCACACTGCTGTTGCGGCCGATCCAACCCAGGTCGCACCCGACAGCAAGAAGCCCGGAGCCGCGCCGACAGCGGCTGGATCCGCCGTCGGCACGCCGACCGCCGTCGTGCCGGTGGAATCTTCCCCGGTCACGCTTCCCCTCCCGCCGCCAGCGGTTAGCCGGTAGCGTTCGGTCTCGGATCAATCGCCCGCCGCGGGGTTCGTCGAGGCGTGGACCTGTAGCTCTCTCGATTCACGCCGACTTCACTTCCTGCGGCCGATCAATTTTCGACAGGGAAAAATGGCCCCGAGATTGACCTATAAAGTGGTGCGAAGTCTGCTTACGGCGCGAAAATCGGGCGAAATCGCAAGTCTCCCAAAACCTCCGAGACCCAAGGACGGGCGTGCTATGCCCAAGGTCTACCCGACGGACTCGACCGACGACCAGTGGCCCCTCCTCGTGCCCTGACCCCCCGCGGCTGGTCCCGAACGCGACCTTCTCCCTCGGCGAGGCCGGGTGCCAGGGGGCCGTGCCGCCCGACGACCGGGCCGCGCGCCCGACGGCGCACGACGACCTGAGCCGGTGGAAGGCCGACGGCACGCGGCCGGCCGGGCGCGACGCCGTGCGGCGATCGACGCGCAGCCGGTCGAGGGGAGCGAGGCGGGCGGGCCGCGGGGGTACGACGGGGGAGAAGGTCAACGGCCGGAAGTACAACGACCGCGAGTTGGACCGGTACCCGGAAGCGACGGGGGCGAAGGACAAGCTGACGGTGGTCGAGCGGCCGGCGGGGGTGAAAGGATTAATGCACCTGCCGTACCGGTGGGTAGTCGAGCGGACGAATGCGTGGGTCGGGAAGTACCGGCGGAACAGCAAGGACTACGAGCGGACGACGGCGGTGGCGGTGATCGAGGTGAGCATGATCCACCTGATGCTCAAGCGGCTCAACCCGGACCCCGCCGCCACCCAGGCCGCGTTCCGTTACGTCCGGACGCCCCTACGAAAAGCAGTGCCAGTTCCCGGATAAACTCTTACTCGCTGAGTGCCAGCACGGCGTAGGCCGTGGCCAGGACGGGGTCGTCTTCGCGGACGAGGTCGAGGCGGTTCGCCCAGTGGCCGTCGGCGGCCTGGGTCGCCGCGAGGTGCCGGTACACTTCGGGGCGGACCTCGGGGAACGCTTCGGCGACCGCTGCGGCGTAGTAGAAGTAGACGGCGTCGCGGTTCGGTTCGTGGGCCGGGACGTAATCGCCGGGGTGCCGGTCGGCGCGGAAGTGTTCGCGGAGCCATGCCCGCGGCCGGTCGCCGAGTTGGCCCAGCAGGCGCTCGCAGAGTAGGCCGTCGGCCGTGGCACTGCCGTAGGAGCGGATCGCGCCGTCGGTCTGGCCCGCCTTGTTGCGCACCGGGTCGAGGGCCACGAAGTGGTAGCCGCCGTCGGGGTTCTGCCGTCGCGCGACGAACGCCGTCGCTTGCGCCGTTAGGTCGGCCGGCAGCGGGCCGCACGCGGCGAGGCTTTGGAGGGCGAAGCGGGTCGCGGACAGGTTCGATTCGAGCAGGTGCTGCGCGGGCACCGGTTCGCCGGGGTTCGGCTTGCGCGGCACGCCGGGGTAGTACCCCCAGCCGCCGTAATGGTCGTCCGCCGGCGTCCAGCCGTGGGCCTCGGTGAGTTGCCGGGAGAGCAGGTCGCGCCGCCAGGCGTCGCGCGGCGGGCCGTCGAGGGTCCGGGCCGCGAGGGCGGCCGTGTACACGGGGTAGGCGGTGCCGTCCGGGCCGGGGCGGATCGTGCCGTCGGGTTGCGCGAACGACGCGAGGAAGGCTGCGGCCTTCCGCCGGGCCTCCGCCGTGCGGTCGGTAAGTCCGGTGGCTCGCTGCAGGGCGTGCAGCACGAGCGGCGTCAGCGCGGTGCCGTCGCGGAAGGTGGCGTACCCGTCCGAGACGAACGCGCCACTCTCAACTTGCTGGCGCAGCAGGAACTCGACGCCGCGCCGCAACGCCGCGGCCGGCGGTGGCGCGGCGGACGGCGACGGCCCGGCCGAACGGCCGCAGCCGGCGACCGGGGCGAGGCACGCCGTCAGGAAGGTGCGGCGGTCCATGTCACTTCTTCTCGTCGGGCTTCTTGGCGTCCGGCTTCTTCTCGTCGGCCGCTTTCGCAGCGTCCTTCTTGGCCTCCTCGCGGGCCGCGGCCAGCACGTCCTCGGGGAACTTCGTCCGGTCGGCCATCAGCACCAGTAGGGCCGACGCGGTGCAGAAGGTCTTGCCGGTGATGCAGTGGTGGCCGGACCAACTGCCGTTCTTGTCCTGGGCCTTGGGCAGCATCTCCTGCATCTTGCCGTCCCAGTCGGTCCAGTCCTTGCCGCCCCGGACGAGCATCGTTTCGGACAGGTTGAGGAAGCTCAAGAACTCCTCGCCGCCGTTCGACCCGAAGCCGGCGACGAACCGGCCGTCCTTGGCCTCCTTGACGACCTGATTCTGGAGCAGGCCGTTCTCCGCGTTGAGCGCTTCGGCCTCGGTCACCTTCTTCTTCGCCGCGTCCTTCTCGGCCTGCGGGGCCTTGGGGTCGGCGATCACGGCCTTGGCCTTGGCGGCGTCGGCGTTGGCACTGTTCACCACGTCCTGCAAGTTGCTGCTGGCCTGCCCGCGGCCGTACAGCGGCACCCCGGCGTCACCACCCGGCCCGCCGGCCCCGCGGAAGCCGCCCCCGCCGCCCCCGCCGAAGCCAGCCCCGCGAGGGCTGGCGGACGCCGGGCTGATCCTGTCCACTGCGGTCGGCCCGGCCGCCATCTCTGAGCCTTTCGCCGCGGCACGGGACTGGGTCGTGGCGCGGGCGATCAGCTCGTCGTTGACGGCCGCGCCGTTCTGGCGGGCGCGGGCCAGGGCCTTGTTGGCGACGCCCTGCGACAGGACCGGTGCCCAGCCGCCGTTGCCCGCGAAGGTGCCGTCGGCCTGCTGGTTCTTCGCCATCTTGTCGAGGGCCTTGTCGAGGCACTTGGCCAGCCGCGCGTCGTCCGCCCCCGCGTGGCCCTTCAACTCGGAGAGCATGAGCGTGGCCAGGAAGGTGTCCGCGAACGGCCCGATCTTCGACTGCAACTGGGTGTTCCGCACGTCGGTCACGTACAGGTCTTTGCCGTCCGCCTTCTCGACGCGGTCGAAGACGAACGCCAGGCCCTTCTTGACGGCGTCCTTGTAATCGCCCTCGGTGGCGGTGTGGCCGGCGCGGAAGAAGGCGAGCAGGACGAGGCACGTGTTGCCCACGTCCGACGGGTCGGCGACGGCCTGGCCCTCGACCCGCCCGCCGCCCTTGTCCCCCGTCCGCCAGCCGCCGCCCTGGGTCCAGCCGCCGTCCGCTTGTTGGCCCCCGGCCAGGAAGGTCAGGCCCTTCTTGACCGTCTCGGTCAGCGCTTTCGGCTCGACGGCGCACCGCAGCGCCCCCGGCTTCGCCGCCGCCTTGACCGCGGCGCGGGGCGGCGGGGCCGGCTCCGGGTCCGAGGTCATCGCCCACGCCCCGAGGGACGCCGTGCCGATCAACGCCGTGAGTGCCGCCGCCGGCCGCAACAACCTCGTCATCTCGTGACCCTCCGGAACTGGGAGAAGCGAACGCATCACCCCGACGCGCTCACTCTACCCGGCGTAACGGTCGAAGGGGCTGTACTGTTAGTAACGATCTTGTCACGGGCGGTAGCGGTGGCGCGGCGGCGGGAAATTCGGCGGCGGCCGCCTTTCGGGCTGGGCGATGCCGCCGCGGGGGATAGACAGTCGGCACCTCTCCCCGCGGGTACACCCGGTGCCCCGCCGAAACTTCCCCGGCCCGCGCGTCTCCCCGCCCGGTGCCGAGATACCGCGCCGCCCGTCCGCCGTGCCCGCCCCGGGCCACTGCGAATTCGCGGGGCTGAACCCGTCCCAGTCCTGCAACATTTTACCGTTGCAGCGTCCCGACATTTTCGTTGACTATCTGTACGACGGGTGCCGAATCCTTCACCGTGGTCGGCATAGGACAAACGGCGGGCGGTGCCGAGAAACAACGGGAATTTCGACCGATTTTCCCCGATACTTCTTGCCTGTTCCTTCGCGCGTCCATTAACTTCCGGGGAATGAATGGTCCCGGCTCCGGGGCACGGGCAACGGTTCTCATCATCGAGGGTGGACATGCGTTTCCGACAACTACTCATGGCGGCACTTTTCGCGGCCGGGGTGCTGGCCGTCAGCAGCCCGGGCTGGTCTCAGGAGGCCAAAGAACCCCAAGACCCCAAGTCCACGACCAAGTCGAAGCTCGGCGACGCGGCCGACGATGTCAAGGCCGCGGCCGCTAAGGCCGCCGACGAGGCGAAAGAGAAGGTCATCGGCGAGTTGAAGAAAACCGTCGCCGACCTCAAGGGCGAACTGACCGCCGTCAAGAAGGACTTCGGCAAGCTCAGCGACGCGGTCACTGGCGCGACCGGCGACCTGACCGCGATGAAGACCGGCGCGGCCGCCAGCCAGGCCAAGGTGGACGGCGCGGCCAAGTCGATCGAGGGCATCCAGAAGTCGATCGCCGACGCCAAGGCCGAATTCGACGCCTCCAAGAAGGGCGTCGATGAAAGCCTCAAGGGCGTCGCCGACATCAAGACCACCGCCGAGGCCGCCAAGTCCAAGTCCCAGAACGGCGACGTGGGCCGCGGCGACACCGCCTGGATGCTCGTCGCCTCCGCGTTCGTCATGCTCATGGTCCCCGGCCTGGCCCTGTTTTACGGCGGCATGGTGCGGCGCAAGAACATCCTGGCCACGATGATGCAGAGCATGGCCTGCCTGTCCGTCGTCGGCTTGTTCTGGGTCGCCTTCGGGTACGGCCTGGCGTTCGGCCCGTCGCAACTCAGCCCGTTCGGCGCGGACGCCGGCGGGGTCATCGGCTGGAGCTGGGATCTGTTCTTCCTCCAGGGCGTCGCCCACACCGACGTGCTGCCGGGGTACAACATCCCCGTCTACGTCCACGTCATGTTCCAGGGCATGTTCGCCATCATCACCCCGGCGCTGATTAGCGGGGCGGTCGCCGAGCGCATCCGATTCTGGCCGTTCTGCATCTTCACGATCCTGTGGGTCAGCTTCGTCTACTGCCCGCTGGCGCACATGGTCTGGGCCTTCGACTGGTTCGACGTGACCCTGCCGATCGCCAAGCGGGGCGGAGCCGCCATCGGCTACCTCGGCAAGATGGGTGCCCTCGACTACGCCGGCGGCACGGTCGTCCACATCGCCGCCGGGTTCGCCGGCCTCGCCGCGTGCCTCGTGCTGCGCCGCCGCGACGGCTACCCGAAGACGGTCATCCACCCCAACAGCATGGTCATCACGCTACTCGGGGCCGGCCTGCTCTGGTTCGGCTGGTTCGGGTTCAACGGTGGCAGCGGGTTGGCCAGCGACGGCCAGGCCGCCAGCGCCTTCGCCGCGACGCAGGCCGCCGCCGCGACCGCCGGCCTCGTCTGGATTCTCATCGAGTGGATTTTGAAGGGCAAGCCGACGGCGCTCGGCCTCGCGTCGGGGATCGTCGCCGGCCTCGTCGCCGTGACGCCGGCCTCGGGCTACGTCTACGTCTGGGGCGGTGCCGCTATCGGGGCGGCCGCGGCCGTCGGCTGTTACGCCGCCGTCATGGTCAAGAACATGCTCGGCTACGACGACTCCCTGGACGCCTTCGGGGTCCACGGCGTCGGCGGCTTCATCGGGGCGGTCCTCACGGGCATCTTCTGCTACTCGGCGATCTACTCCGCCGGCGGCGACGGGTACTTCGCCATGAAGGGCCAGGACGCCCGCGTCGTGCTGCTAGAGAAGTCCGGCGTCGCCCACGCCAAGAAGGAGGCCGAGGTCAAGAAGGCCGCCTTCGAGAAGCTCAAGCCGGGCTACGACGCTCTCGTCACCAAGGGCAAGGACAAGCTCACCGACGACGAGAAGAAGGTGTTCGACGCCGGCGAACTCGCCGAGATGTTCGCCGCCGACGCCGACAAGGCGTCCACCGGGGCCGAGGCCGAGTTGAAGGCGCTCAAGGAGACCATCGCCAAGCGGTCCGCGGACGAAAAAGATATTAAGGGGCCGTTCTCGCAGCTCGTGATCCAGCTCAAGGCGGCGGGCATCTCGGCCGGCTACGCCTTGGTGGCGAGCATCGTCCTGGTGCTGCTCGTGCAGGTCATCACCCTGGGCAACTTCTCGACGACGAAGAAGGACGAGACGATCGGCCTCGACCAGACAGAGCACGGGGAGACCGGGTTCGACTTCGGCCTGGCGACCGAGACGACCGCGTCGCGGAGCGGCACCGAGCCGAAGGCCGCGCTGATGCCGAAGGTGAAATCGACGCGGTTCGAGTTGGCCGTCGAGGGGGTGGCGAAGGAGGACATCGTCAAGCTCTGGACGGGCCTGTGCCAGCCGTCGGACAAGCCGGCCCCGGCCGACTTCCTGGCCGTCTACCCGAGCGTGACGACGTTCAGCGGCAACCACTTCCAGTGCCGCGGCGCGGACGCCCCGGCCGTGGCCGCCCGGCTGGAGTCGCTGTTCAAGAAGCTGCTCCCCGGCAAGCCGGTCAAGGTCGTCCGCCTGTAACGAGCCGACCACCGCGGGCCGCCCGTTCACCGGGCGGCCCGCCTTCCTCTCCACTTCCCACCCCGCCCCGCGAGAATTTCCGTGAAAATGATTGTGGCCATCATCCGCCCCGAGCAACTCGAAGCGGTCCAGCAGGCACTCAACGAGCGCGACGTGTACCTGATGACCGTGACCGACGTGCGCGGCTGCGGCCGGCAGCGCGGGTACACCGAACTGTACCGCGGCAACGAGGTGCAAATCCGTCTCATCCCGAAGCTCAAGCTCGAAATCGCCGTCAACGAGCCGTTCGTCGAGGCGACCATCGAGGCCATCGTCCACGCCGCCCGCACCGGGACGACCGGGAACATCGGCGACGGCAAGATTTTCGTGTTTTCGCTCGGCGACAGCGTGCGCATCCGCACCGGCGAGCGCGGCCCCGAGTCGATCGGGCCGTAACGCCCTCCGGCGGCAGGGCGCGGGTTCAAAGTCGGAAGGCGTGGACGACCGCGACCCCGTCCCGCGTCACGACCGCGCGGTACTCGTACGGCGCGCGGTTCGGCTCGGGAATCGTCACTTCCAGGGTCACCGTGCCGTCGCCGGACGCGACCTCGCGCAGCGGGTAACTCACTTCGACGGTCGCGTGCCCCGGCCGGCGCGGCCCGACGACGCGGCCGGTCACGGCCCCCGCCGGCAGCACGACGCGCAGGCGGGCCAGCATCGGCGTCAGGGACACGACGGTGACCGTCACGGCAGCACCAGCATCGCGTCCCCGTAGCTGAAGAAGCGGTACTCCCGGCGGACCGCCTCGGCGTAGGCGCGGTCGAGGAGTTCGCTGCCGGTGAGGGCCTGAACGAGCAGCAACAACGTCGTCCTCGGCAGGTGGAAATTGGTCAGTAAACAATCGACCGCGCGGAACCGGTAGGGCGGGTGCAGGAACAGCGCCGACTCGCCGCGGAACGGCCGCACGCTCCCCGACGCGGCGGCGGTTTCGAGCGTCCGCGTCGTCGTCGTCCCGACGGCCACGACCCGGCCGCCGGCCCGGCGCGTGGCGTTGACCGCGTCCGCCGCCGCTTCGGTGACTTCGCACCACTCGGCGTGAATGGCGTGCCGGGTCGGGTCGTCCACTTTGACCGACGCGAACGTGCCCAACCCGACGTGCAGCGTGACGCTCGCCGTGTCGATGCGCCGCGCGTCGAGCCCGGCGAAGACTTCGGGCGTGAAGTGCAGCCCGGCCGTCGGCGCGGCGACCGACCCGGCGTCCCGGGCGTAGACGGTCTGGTAGCGCTCGCCGTCGGCGGCCTCGGCGCGGCCCTTGCGGATGTACGGCGGGAGCGGGATGCGGCCGTGCGTCCGGAGCAGTTCGACGGCACTCCCGGGCCGGTCCGGCGTCATCAGCCAGTGCCGGTCGGCGGTGCGACCGGCGAGCGTCAGGGTTAGTCCGGTGGCGGTGGCGAACGTCTCGCCGAGGTCCGGGTAACCGCGCGTCTTGGCGAGCAGTTCCCACGCCCCGCCGGCCTCCCGGAGGAATAGTCCTTCCCACTGGCCGCCGGTCTTGGCCCGCGTGCCGACGACCCGCGCCGGGACGACCCGCGTGTCGTTGCGGACGACGAGATCCCCGGCCCGCAACAGCGTCGGCAACTCGTGAAACGTGCGGTGTTCGAGTTCCCCCGCCCCGACCCGCACGACGAGCAGCCGCGCGTCGTCCCGCCGCGCCGCCGGGTGCTGCGCGATGAGCCGTTCGGGCAACTCGTAGTCGAAAAAGAGCATGGCGACCGGCTCGGCGGGGTGCGGACGGGAATCGTCCCCGCGCGTCAGGGGGTCGGCTTCGGGCGGCGACCCGGGCGGGCCGGGCCGGCGACGGGCGGTTCGTCCGGCTCGGCCTCGTAAACGACGGGATACCCGCCGGCCTGCGATTCGACGTTCGGGATGGGTACGGACGCGCCGGCCGGGACGGTCACGAAAACCGCCCACCGGCCGTCCGAGGTCGTCGTCAGCCCGGACTGGACAACGAGCGGGTCGCGGACGGCGTCGGCCAACCCGACGAGTCGGTCCGGCGGGTCCGGGCAGGACGGGACGCCGGGGGTGTGAATCCGAACGGGTTTCATCGGCACGCTCTCGGGGACCGTTACTCGGTTAGTAAACCGCCCCGGTCGGCCGGCGTCAACCCCGTCAGACCGGGCGGACGTTGAAGCGGGCGCACGCCGCCGCGAAGTCGCACGCCGTTGTCGTCGCGGCGTCCCCGGCGAACAGTAGCGCGACGGGCCGGCCCGACTCCCGGTCGAGAATCGCCGACCCCGAGTCGCCCGGCTGGCTGAACGCGGTGCCCCCCGCGCCCGTGATCGTGATCGCGTTGTCGAAGGTGGCGATGATCGGGTTTTGCACGGTGCCGTAATTGACCCGGACCCCGCGGACGCGAATCGCCCGGATCGTCCCGTCCGTCACGCCCGTCGTCCGTCCGGCCTTGGTCACGGCCATGCCCGGCCGCGGGGCCAAGAGTTGCGGGGTGTAGTTCGCAATCCCGAACATCTTGCCCAGGACCACCTGACTCGGGTCCGTCAGGCCGGCAATGGCGGCGTCGATCACGTTCCGCGGCTGCGACCCCGGCGCGGGAAATCGTATCGGCTCGAAGTCGCTCAGGGCGCAGATCACGTCGGCCGGCTTGGACGAAAACGGTTGCGTGAATTGCGTGCCGAGGGGGAACTGATTGACGTCCGACAGCACGTGGTTGTTACTGAGCACGAACAGCGGCCCCTGGTCGCCCGACGCTCTGCGGACGAAGCACCCAAGGGTGCCGACAAAAGTCCCCCCGATCGGCCCGATTTCTACCCCCCCGGGGACCGGCCGGCGTCTCGCCTGGTGCTGGGCGGGGTTGGTCGCGGCCGAGGGCTTCGCCGCGTGCGACGCCTTCGCCTTGCCGAAGGCGACCTGAACCGGCAGGAACTCCACATCGACATCGACACCTTGAAGTGCGGTGTTCAAGAGCGACTGCCCGCCGGCCCAGGCGACATCCGTCTTGTTGAACATGTAGACTTTGATCACGAAGTCGTCCGGGCCGGGCTTGTTGGTATTTCCCCGGACGCCGACCCCGGTCGCGTGGACGTTCTGGAACGAGGACTCGGTCGCCATCCCGGCCGAGGCGCGGAACGCCATCGCCTGGGCCACGGGCACCGAGTCGTTCATTTGCCGATCGACCAAGTCCGCTCGAAAATCTTCCAACGCCGCCAGGGCTTCGCCGAATGCTGCCATTGCGTCTCCAGTTTGAGCGTCAACGATTTCGGAACACCAGAAATCATCGCACGGTCAAACGGTGTCTGCAAGCAGCGAATTTCTTAGCTTTCACTTTCTCGAACCACCCTCCGCAGCGGTCGCAGACCGGCGGGGCGGCTTCATTCCGCAATACGCGTTCCGCAACGGCCGCGGCGCGGTTACTTGAAGTTCTTCAAGAACTCCTCGAAGGGCTTTTTGTGCTTCTCGACGGTCGCCTTGCCGCCCAGGAGGGTGGCGTAGTACTGCTTGCCGTCCTTGGCCTCGAAGACGACGTAGAGTTGCCGCTGGTCCTTGACGAGGGTGAAGTCGGTGGCCATCGGGAACGGCTTCTTCTTGTAGCTGCCGGCCACGTCCTGGTAGGTCGCCTCGATCTCGCCGACTTTGACCTTCTCGGCCTTGTCCGTGCGGCCCTCCTCGGCGAACTTGGCGATCTGCCGGTCGAGGTTCTGCTTGACGCTGCCGCTGCCGCCGGGGAAGGCGAAGAAGGCGAGTTCGGCGTCGTCCTTTTCGCCCTCGGCCTTGGGCAGCTTGAACTGGGTCAGCCGCATGCTGTTCGACGGCTTTTCTTCCTTCCAGTTGGCCGGCGTGACCGACTTCATGCCGGCCAACTCGACGGCCGTGCCCTTGTCCTCGGCGCGGGCCAGCCCGCAGTACGCCGCCATCACGATACCGGCCAAAACGAGCGAACGCATCGGGAAACTCCTGACGGGGAATCGGACCACCCCGGCATTGTAGTCCGGCCCTCCCGGGTGTCGCGGCCGACCGCACGGCGTCGGTCGGACGGAACAGGCCGCTTGTAGGAAATCGGCGGGGCCGATATAGTGCTAGCTTCCGCCCCAGAAATCGTGTTGGGGGCGTTCGTGGTTTGAACAACCTCGTCGGCCGCGGTCGGTGTGCTTGAACGCCGAAACTGAACCCGTTGGTCCCCGAGCAAAGGAGTCTCTTTTGGCACTCGTTGACGTGAAAAATCTCCTCGACGCCGGCGTCCACTACGGCCACCGCGCCAGCCGCTGGAACCCGAAAATGCGGCCGTACATCTACGGCAAGCGGAACCTCATCCACATCATCGACCTGCGCGAAACCGTCCGCGGCCTGCTGCGGTCGTACCGCTACCTGACCCAGGTCGTCAGCCGCGGCCAACTCGTCCTGTACGTCGGCACCAAGCGCCAGGCCAAGGAAATCGTCGAGCGCGAGGCCTGCCGCGCCGGCATGCCCTACGTCTCCGAGCGCTGGCTGGGCGGCACCCTGACCAACTTCAAGACCATCCGCTCCCGGCTCAACCGGCTCCGCGAACTCGAAGCCAAGTGGTTGTCCGAGGGCGACAACCCGGCCCGCTACGACATGCAGACGTACATTCACTCGATGATGTCCGACGCCGGCAAGCTCGACCTGGCCAAGGCCCCCGAGACCGCGCCGATCCGCTTCGTGAAGTCGAAGAAGGAAGTGTCGTCGCTGAACCGCGAACTCATCAAGATTCGCCGCAACTTGCAGGGCATCCGGGACATGAACCGCCTGCCG
>JAYTSV010000184.1:0-15363 GCA_043745465.1 Fimbriiglobus sp. | reverse complement strand
AAGCTGTGCCGAAAACTGTGGCTCGTCGCCCGCTTGACGACCCCGGACGCCCGCACCGCCTTCGTCACTTCCCGGCTCATCGAACCCTCGTGGGCGTGATGCCGTCGTTGCTCTCCCGAACGCGGATCGACCTTCCACCCCGCGGACGGTAGGGCGTCCTACCACCAACGCTCCGTCGCCGCTCCCGACAACTTTCACCTGAGAGTATTTGGAAGATAACCGCGGCCGGAGCCGAGGGCAACATATTTTTCGTGCCATCGTTGCATTTTCTCTACACGCACTGCCCGGGCCAGCTTTCGAGTTCCGAGTGCGGCTCCCGGCTTCCAGGAATGTCACCCCCAGGACTCAGAGCAGGCGGTTGTCGATCCGGCGGTGGCCCCGCACCAACCCGGCGATCTCCATGGCCGGCCCGGCGTGCCTCGTGACGTAAAAGCTTGCCGCTCCCCCGCCCGTCAGACCCCTTGCCCGAACCCGCGACCCGTGTCATCACCCGCATCGGTTGCGGCGTCCGCAAGGACTACAACGGCCCACCACGGCGAGCCTCTCGGCCGGGGGCGCTCACCGTGGCGTCTCATCCCATCTGCTGGGAGCGTGCCGGTAAGTCCGAGCCGCAACCACCTTCCATGAGCGACCCGGCTACTACTTGAGCCACTTGCACGCCGTGTCGGGGCCGTTGCCATCACTCGACACGACGGGCCGGTCGCCGGTGACGGCCGGCGGACGAGACGGTCCCGCACTGGCTTCGCGGCAGGGACTCGACTAGGATGCCCGGACTCGCCCACCGGGAGGCGGGACCCCTCCAGAAGGAGCGCCATGCGCTTTCCGATCCCCGCCGGCCTCGTGCTGGCACTGAGCCTGTCCTCACCCCTCCTGCCCGCGCAGGACAAGGCCGCGGACAACCCCGCCGCCCGGAAGCTCGACCGCGACATCCCGCGGCACAAGGAGTTCCTCCAGCGCGTCGAGCAGACAAAGGGCGCGGGGGACGTGGTGTTCCTGGGCGACTCCATCACCCACGGCTGGGAGGGGCAGAAGGCCTGGGGGGAGCACTTCGGCGCGTTCAAGCCGGTGAACCTCGGCATCGGCGGGGACCAGACCGGGCACGTCCTCTGGCGGATCACCGACGGGCACGAGCTGGACGGCCTCACACCGAAGGCGGCGGTCCTCATGATCGGCACCAACAACATCGGCGGCCACACCGCCGAGCAGATCGCCGGCGGCGTCACGGCCGTCGTCGAGGAGTTGAAGCGGCAGAAGCCCGGCATCAAGGTGCTGGTGCTGGGCGTGTTCCCGCGGGGCGGCTCGGGCGACGCCGAGCGGAGCGTGGACCAGGTGGCCGCGGGCGTCAAGCCGATCACCGAGGAGCTGGCGAAGGAGAAGCCGGACGTGAAGCGCTTGAACGCCGCGGTCCGGGAGCTGGAGCGGCAGCGGGGGACGATCCCGGCGGCGCGGCTGAACAAGAAGGTGGGCGAGATCAACGCCATCATCGCCAAGCTGGCCGACGGGAAGGCGGTGTTCTTCAAGGACATCGGCAAGGAGTTCCTGGACCCGACCGGCGGGCTGTCGGGCGAGGTCATGCCGGACTACTTGCACCTGAGCGGCAAGGGGTACGACCTGTGGGGCCGGGCGATCAAGGCCGACCTCGAGAAGCTCGTCAAGTAGGGGCGGGCATGGCCCGGGGTTGGCGTTGTGTGAGCCGCTGCAAGCGCAGTCGGCCCCGCCGTCCACCCCAACTGGCTCGGAGGCCGACGCAACCCCTCTCGCAACCGGCGTCTGGCCGGACGCCCACCTGGAGGGCGGAGTGGACGGCCCGGCACCAGTCGTGGTAGGCGTCCTCGCCGCGGACGGAGAAGGGTCGCGCCCGGCAGGCGTGCCGGAGGCGGTCGAGCGACTTCCGCGGCGGGGGGTCATGCGGGATTTGAACCGCGCGCCGAACGGGTGGCAACGAACCACCGCTGGACGCACCGTCCGGTACCGACACAACCCGCGACACCGGTGCCGTAACCGCGAGGTTTGCCGGCGTTCACGCGGTTCCGTCGGTTATATCGGCGTCGGTGAGGGCACACCCAGCGCCTCCGCGGCCGGGCCGCCTGGGAGAACGCCCCAAGTCACGGCCAGCCCGATGCGCTCGGCGGGAAGGACATCGTGGAACTCGCGGAGCATCAACGCCATCGCGTCCGCCGCACCGCATGCGACTACTGCACCGGATTCTGCACCGCCTGACCGCGGCGAAGTGCCGGAAGAGCCAGAAAACATGGTGTTTATGAGCGGGAGTTCAAGTCCCTCCTCAGCCACATTTCGACGAGTGCCGGACGCACTTGAGCGGACTAGAACGCACGGAACCCCCTGTCTGGTGGGGTTTGTGTAACTTCCAGTCCGCTCAACTCGTTGCTAGCCGTTGAGAAATGATCCCTACTCCGAGTCAGCTCGACGAGAGTACGCCTACGGGGAGTGACGTTGCGACTTCCACGGCCGGGGTCGTCGGTGGCGTGGCCGGGGTCCGGGCCGTGACGGTCTCGTGGACGTAGCGCAACTTCTCGACGGCGGGAGCGGACACGACGAACGGGTACACGTCGGCCACGCCGAGGCCACGGGACAGGCTGTTCAGAGCGTACGTCAACGGATACCAGCTCGCGATGAGGTCGTCGAAGGGCCGCTCGACCGGGTCGGCGGGGGCGGCCGTGAGCTTCGGCATCCTGGCGTCGTTCGGGCGCAGAGACAGCCCGAAAGCGGCGGCGGTTTCGAGCGTGTCGATCATGTTCAGGTAGTGCGCCCACGTCTCGGCCCAGTCTTCCCACGGGTGGCTGGCCGCGTAAGCACTGACGTGGCGCTCTTGCCAGTCGGGCGGCGGGCCTTGGGCGTAGTGTCGTTGGAGGGCGTCGCCGTAGTCTTGTCGTTCGTCGCCGAAGAGTTCGCGGAAGCGGTCGATTCGCGGACCGTCCTTGACGAGCCGGTCGAAGTAGTAGTGCCCGACTTCGTGGCGGAAGTGGCCGAGCAAGGTGCGGTACGGCTCGTGCATTTGGACGCGGCGGAGTTCGCGCTCCGCGTCGTCCGCTTCGGAGATGTTGAGCGTAATCACGCCCTCGGCGTGGCCGGTCAAGACCTTCGGGGCGTCGGCCGTCGTGGAGTCGGCGAGGAACTCGAAGGTCAGGCCGTGGACGGAGTCGTCGGTCTTGTTGACGACCGGGCAGCCGACGGCACGCAGGGTGTAAATTAGCCGCCGCTTGGCGGCCTCCAGCTTCGCCCACCTCGGCATGTTCGCGGGCAAGCTGAGGTCGGGGATGACGCGGGTCAGCCGGCACGACTCGCACAGGTCGTGCGGCTCGGCCGTCGGGATCGCTTCGTTGCAGACGTTGTGCGCGACGTAGTTCGCGCACAGGCGGTAAGTCCGCTTCGCGTCGTGGGCCGCGCGCCACCTGTTCTCGACGCCGGGCAACTGTTCGAGGGACGCGATGGCCTGGAGGTCGGGGAGGTACGCCAGCGTGTGCTCGCACTTGACGCAGTGGGTGTTCTCGAACGAAACGAGTTGTTGACAGTGGTCGCAGTGAAACACTTTCACGCCGTGAACTCCGTGAAGTAGTCGGTCGTCGCAGGCCGGCATTTGCAACTCGCGCGCCGAAGCGAGGCGTGCGAGATTTGGGGCAAGTTCCGCTGTCGCCTCGCTGGGAAGCGTGATATCGTAATCCCACGAGCCTCGCGGCGGCTGTGAACAGGCTCGTTAAAAATCTCCCGCCGTACACGTTTCATGGCCGATGCTAAGCTCCGTCACGCAATCGCTTTTGAAGCGGCGCGACTGATGTACACCCGCTCCGAGTCCGAGTACTTCACCGCCAAACGCAAGGCCGCCAAGCGGGTCTGCCGGGGCGACGTGAAGCCCAGCGACTTGCCGTCGAACGCCGAAATCCGCGACCAGGTGCAGACCTTCGCCCGCCTCCACGAGGGCGACCAGCGGACCGCCGACCTGCGCGACATGCGGCTGCACGCCTTGCGCTTCATGCGGCAACTCTGCCGGTTCCGCCCCCGGTTGATCGGCAGCGTGATGACTGGTCACGTCCGCAAGGGGTCGGACATCGACCTGCACCTGTTCAGCGACTCGGTCGAGGCGATCACGAGCGTCCTCGAAGCCGAAGGGTTGCAGTACGACGTGGAGCGGAAGCAGCTCGAAAAGCACGGCGAGACGCGCGTCTTCACGCACGTCCACGTCTACGACGCCTTCCCGTTCGAGCTGACCGTGTACGCCGAGAACCAGGCCCACTACGTCTTCAAATCGTCCATCACCGGCAAGGCGATCGAGCGGGCCTCCATCGCGGAGTTGGAGCAACTGCTGGCCGCGGAGTACCCGGAGGTGGACATCGACGGGGCGATCCGCGAGCAGGACGAGGCGGTCGATCCGTACCAGTTGTTCCGCCTGCTGCTCGCGCCCCTGGAGCGGGTCAAGCAGAACCCCAAGTACCACCCCGAGGGGGACGTGCTGTACCACTCGTTGCAGGTCTTCGAGCGGGCCAAGGACGTGTCGAGCTACGACGAGGAGTTCTTGCTCGCGGCGCTGCTGCACGACGTGGGCAAGGGGATCGACCCCTACGACCACGTCGCGGCCGGGGTGCAGGCGCTCGACGGACTCGTGACCGAGCGGACTGCGTTCTTCATTGCCAACCACATGCTCGCGCTCGACCACCAGGCCGGTATCCTCGGGCACCGCGCCCGGGTCAAGCTCGAAGCGTCGCCCGATTTCGACGACTTGATGCTGCTCCGGCAGTGCGACACGGCCGGCCGCGTGCCCGGCGCGGTCGTCGGCACCCTCGACGAGGCCCTCGCCTTCCTGCGGAACCTCGAACGCGCGAACTCCGGCAAGTAACCCCGGCGGACTACAGCGTCCACGTGCCCCGCAACTCGCCGTTGACGATGCACTCGGTCGGCCAGCCGCCGGTCATGAGCGCGGCGATGCACTCGGCGGGGACGCGGGCCATGTCGTTGCGGCTCTGCCAATCGACCCCGGCCGTGTGCGCCGTCAGGACGACGGTGTCGAGTTTGGTGAGCGGGTTGTCGCCCGGCGGTTCGTGCTCGAACACATCGAGGCCGGCCCCGGCGAGCCGCTTTGTCGTCAGCGCTTCGAGAAGGGCGGCCTCGTCAACGACTTCCCCACGCGAGCAGTTGACGAGGTAACTCGTCGCCCGCATCAACCGCAGCGTGTCGGCGTTGATGAGTTTACGCGTCACCGGCGTGAGCGGGACGTGCAGCGAGACGTAATCGGCGCGGCGGAGTAACTCTTCCAAGCCGACGAACTCGACGGCGTGGGCGGCGGCGAAGGCCGTGTCCTGCACGGGGTCGGTGGCGAGGACGGTCATGCCGAAGGCGCGGGCGCGGGTGGTCGTCGCCTTGCCGGTGCGGCCGAGGCCGACGACGCCGAGCGTCCGACCCCGCAGCGGCTGGTACGCGCGACGGGGCCATTTCCCTGCGGCGATTTGCGTGTGCTGGAGCACGAAACTCTTGGCCAGGTTGAGCATCAACATCAGCGCGGTCTCGCCGACGGCTTCGTGGTTGGTGCCGGGGGCGTAGGTCACGACGACGCCGTGGTCGGTGGCAGCCTGCACGTCGATACCGTCGTAGCCGACGCCGGCGCGGGCGAGGATTTTCAACCCCGCCTTCGCGGCCACCTCGATGACGCGGCGGGTGTACGGCTCCGACCCGGCCAGGCTGGCGACGCACCCGGGGAGTTGGTCGAGTAACTCCGCCTCGGTCATTTGTGCGGGCCGTTTCGGGTAAACCAACTCGGCGTTCAACCCGGCCAGAGCCGGGCCGTAAATCGACTCGATCTCGGGCAGGTGGCTGGGGGCGATGAGGATTCTCGGGGGCATAGTGTCTCGGATCGGGTACGGGGTGTCGGGTCTGGGAAATCATAGTGGGGTCGCGTGAACCTGCGGGGTGGCCACGTAGTCCGTTCGGTGGCCGCTCCGGATTCTGCGTTTCGGTCGCCTTCGGTCGAGGGCAATTCGCAGGGAAACGGGAGTCACCGCTTGAAATTCGCCGCGAATGACCGATGATGCTCTCGATGCGGGTGTTCCGCGTCGAACGTGTTGATCGGGTCTTTCGCCCGGACACCGCTTTGCTCCTCCCGGAGACTGCCCACGAACGCCACGGCACTGGTCCCTGACGGCTTGCGGCACCGACTCTCGGGGGGCGCGCCCTGAAGGAGGTCACTTGAGCCCCACTATTTCTCCCTCGGTGTTCACTCCGATCGAAGTCGTCTCGACTCCGGTCCCCCGTCTCGAACTCATTTCCGGCCACGACCGGGCGTGCCTCGCGGCCAAGGTTGCCGCGGACAACAAGGGTAAAGACATCCTCGTACTCGACCTCCGGGGCCTCACCCCCATGTTCGACTACTTCGTGCTGAGCACCGGCAGTAGCCGGCGTCAGGTACACACGATCGTCGAGGAGACCGACGCCGCCCTGCGGAACGTCGGGGACACCCGCATGAGCGTGGAGGGGTACGACACGAGCAAGTGGATCGTCCAGGACTACGGCGACGTGCTGACGCACACCTTCGACCCGGACACCCGCGACTACTACAAGCTCGAAGAGCTGTGGGCCGACGCCAAGCGGATCGACTGGGAGCGCGAGTTCGACCCCGAGTCGATCGCCCAGGACGCGGCCGACCTCGCGGACGACGAGTCTGACGACGATGATCTGCACGATGTGGACGTGGAAGACGAGGACGAAGACGAGTTGGGCGAAGCGAAGTAACGCCTCTTCCGCCGCGATGCCGTGCGGATAAACTGACACGTGTTGCCCACCCGGACGCCTCCGGGTGGGTTCGTTCGTTGATGACATTGCCCCGAGACGTGCCTCGATGAACCCGTCGGTCGCCCTGAAAGCCCTGTTCGATGGTGCCCTCGCCGCGTTAGTCCCCGACGCCGCGAGGCGGGCCGAGGCGTTGAACACCCTGACGCCCAGCGGCAAGCCGGAGTTCGGCGACTTCCAGTTGAAGTGCGCGATGGGCCTCGGCAAGTCGCTCGGCAAGAAGCCGCAGGAGGTTGCCGCCGCGATCGTCGCCGCGATCCCGCCTAACAAACTGATCGAGACCGCCGTCGTCGCCGGGCCGGGCTTCGTGAACGTCACGCTGAAGACGAGCGCCATTGCCGTCGCCGTGCAGAACCTGGTTCTCGATGAGCGCCTCGGGGTCGCCAAGGTCGAGACGCCGCGGCGGTTCGTCGTCGATTACTCCGGGCCGAACGTGGCCAAGCCGCTGCACGTCGGCCACTTGCGCAGCACGGTCATCGGCGACGCTTTGGTACGCATTCTGAGGCACTTGGGCCACACCGTCATCGGGGACAACCACCTCGGCGACTGGGGCACGCAGTTCGGCATGTTGATCTACGGCTACCGCACCTTCCTCAACAAGGAGGCGTACAAGGCCAACCCCGTCCGCGAACTCGCCCGGCTGTACCTTCAGGTCCGCAACGTCGCCAGCACTGTTGACATCTTGTCGAATGCGTTCACCAACTTTCTCGACAAAGAAGCATTCGCCGAAGACCCCGTCGCGGAGTTGACGCGCATCTTCGTTAACGGCATCAAGCGGGCCAAGTCCGACGACGATGACGACGAGGGCGACGCGAAGTTGCCGTTCAAGAACCCCGTCGCCGACGCCTACCGACTCGAAACGGCCAAGTTACACGCCGGGGACGCCGAGAATCGCAAACTGTGGGCCGAGTTCATGCCGCCATGCATGCGCGAAATCAATCGAGTCTACGATAAGCTTGACCTTGTAGATGACACACAATCGCATGGCGAGAGCTTTTATCAGCCGATGCTCGACGGCGTCGTCAAGGAGTTGTTGGCGAAGGGCGTCGCCCAAGTCGGCGACGGCGGCGCGGTGATTATCAAGGGCGACGGCGACGCGGTGACGCTGATCCGCAAGCGCGACGGCGCGTACACCTACACGACGACCGATCTGGCGACGATTGAATATCGCATCAAGGAGTTTCAGCCCGACGCGATCCTGTACGTCGTCGATTTCCGTCAAGGCTATCACTTCAAGAACTTGTTTGCCGCGGCCCGCAAGTCGGGCGTGAGCGGGGTCGAGTTGCAGCACGTCAGCTTCGGCTCGGTGCTGGGCAAGGACGGCAAGCCGATCAAGACGCGCGACGGCGGCGGCAAGGAACTCGGCGACCTCATCGACGAGGGCATCGAACTCGGCGGCCGGCTCTTTGAAGTGAGCCTGCTGGAGCGCAAGGCTTCGGGGCACGACGTGCCGGAAGTCAGCGACGAGACCATGCACGAGGTGGCGTTGGCGGTCGGCGTCGGGGCGATCAAGTTCGCCGACCTGAGCACGCACCGCACGTCGGACTACAAGTTCGACTTCGCCACGATGCTCGCCACGAGGGGCAACACGGCGACGTACATGCAGTACGCCTACGCCCGCTGCCAAGCGATCTTCCGGAAGGGCAATATTGCTCATGCTGATCGTGCCTCCTATGTTGGCTCACTTAATCCGCTTGCCTTAACGCACCCCGCCGAACGGGCGTTAGGCTTGCAACTCTTGCGCTTCGGCGATGCAGTTCATGAGGCGGCGGTGAAGTACGAGCCACACCACATTTGTGCCTACTTGTGGGACTTGTCGAAGGCGTTCAGTACGTATTTCGAGGCGTGCCCGGTGTTGACCGCGGGCAGCCCAGAGTTGAAGGCTTCGAGGCTCTTGTTGGTTGACGTCACGGCGCGAACAATTCAGACGGCGCTCGGGCTGCTCGGTATCCGCACCGTGGACCAGATGTAAAATTGGGTCTTGGAGTTGTCGGGGGAAGAAACCTCACCCCCCGGCCCCCTCTCCGATGCGGAGAGGGGGAGCAAGAAGGTTTCAGTCAACGGCTTTGACTCGCTTGTTCCCCTCTCCGCGTCGGAGAGGGGCCGGGGGTGAGGTGGCTCGGGGCTACCCGGCCAATTTTGAACTACCGTCTCAAGGATCACGCCATGTTCATCGATCGCGTCGAGATATTTGTCAAAGGCGGCGACGGCGGCCGCGGCATGGTGTCGTTCCGCCGTGAGAAGTACGTCCCGCAGGGCGGCCCCGACGGCGGGGACGGCGGGGACGGCGGGTCGGTCATTATCCGCGCGATGATTAACTCGGACAACCTCGCGCCGATGGTCGCCAAGAAGCACTGGAAGGCCAAGAGCGGCGAGCAGGGCTTCGGCAGTCGCTGCGCCGGCCGCAGCGCCTTCGACCTCATCATCCCGGTGCCGGTCGGCACCATCGTCCGCGACCGCGAGCGCGGCAACTTGCTCAAGGACTTGATCGAGATCGGCGACGAGGTCACGGTCGGCAAGGGCGGCCGCGGCGGCAACGGCAACCGCCACTTCGCCAGCGCGACCAACCGCACGCCGCGCGAGTTCGGGCCGGGCATCCCCGGCGAAGAACGCTGGATTACCCTCGAACTGAAGATCATCGCCGACGCCGGGCTGATCGGCTTTCCCAACGCCGGCAAGTCAACATTGCTCTCTCGTCTGAGCCGAGCGACGCCGGAAATCGCCGACTACCCGTTCACGACCAAGCAGCCGAACCTCGGCATCGTGAGCCTGGGCGACGAGCAAACTGTGATCTTGGCCGACCTGCCGGGGCTGATCGAGGGCGCGAGCCAAGGCCTCGGCCTCGGCCACGAGTTCCTGCGCCACGTCGAGCGGACGCGGGTCCTCATCCACCTCGTCGAGCCGTTCCCGTCGGACGAGCGCGACCCGGTCGAGAACTACAAGGCGATCCGCAACGAGTTGAAGCTGTACAGCGAAGAACTCGCCAACAAGCCCGAAATCGTCTGCGTGAGTAAGGCCGAATTGACCGGGGCCGAAGAGGTTCAACACCGCCTCGAAACCGAACTGTGCCGCGAGGTCGTGCTGCTGTCGTCGGTGACGGGGCAGGGGCTTTCGACCGTCGTGAGCCGGGCCGTAACGATGGTCAACGAGTTGAAGGCCGCCGAGGCGAAGTTGAAGGCGAAGCCGCCGCGGATCGTCTTCGCCAACGAGAAGGCCGTCCGCGTCGATGGCGTGCCGATCCCCGAAGACTTGCCGGTCGAAGCCGCAGTCCCCGACGCCGTCGAGGTCGTCGAATGACGCCGGACGTGGTCGTCGATGTGGGCAACACGTTCACGAAAACAGGAGTCGTGCGGCGTGGCATGATTGTGTGCCACGATGTTCACGACGACATTGCAAGCCAATGGGGCTACGCGGAGAAACTGTTCTCCTTGGTACGGCCTCTGAAGTGGATCGTGGCTGGTGTCAATCCGAAGCGACAAGAAGACTTCGTCGCGTGGGCACTCGCACGCGGCGATGCCGTGACTGAAGTCACGAGCCATCTCCAACTCCCGATCAAGGTTGATGTCGATCACCCCGAGAAGGTCGGCCTCGACCGGTTGCTCGGGGCGGTCGCCGCGAACAGCCGGCGCACGCCAGGTCGGGTCGCCCTTACCGTAGATGTCGGCACGGCGGTGACGGTCAACCTCATCGATGCGGGAGGCACCTTCACCGGCGGCCTGATCCTGCCCGGCGTCCGAGTGATGACGCGCTCGCTCCACCAGAACACCGCCAAATTGCCGCTGATCGAGTCCGACGGGCGGCGTTTCGCCAACCACACGTTCCCGGGTCGCTCAACCGAGGACGCCATTCTCGCTGGGGTGAGTTACGCCATCGCCGGGGCCGTGCGGCTCGCCCTCGAAGACGCCAAGGTCGGCGACGAGTATCCCGAACTCTTCCTGACTGGCGGCGGCGCGGAGTCCATCGCCGATTTGCTCAAGGATTACCGCCCACGCCATATGCCGACGCTTGTCCTCGACGGCCTCGTCGTCACCGCCGAGACGTTGCCGTGACGCGCTACGCCGTGCTGACGCCGCCGGGCACCGGGGCGATTGCGGTCCTCGCCGTGAGCGGGCCGGACGCCTGGCCGCTGATGGTGCGCCGCTTCCGACCCGCCGGCAAGCCGCTGCCCGAGTCGCCGACTTTGCACGCCGTGCGGCTCGGCACGTTGGGCGACGGGGCCGGGGACGAAGTCGTCGTGGCGGTGACGCAAGTTTCGCCACAGGTCACGGTCGAAGTCCACTGCCACGGCGGGCCGCAAGTCGTGCGGATGCTGTGCGACTTGCTCGACGCCGAAGGCTGTCGGCGGGCCGAGTGGTGGGAGTTGGCTCGCGGCGACGAGTTCGACGCCGAAGTGCTGCCGTTCCTCGTCGCGGCCCCGACGGTCCGCAACGCTTCGATCTTGCTCGACCAGTATCACGGCGCGTTTCGGGACGTCGTGCGGTCGCTGCAAGTCGATCTCGAACGCGGCGAGTGGGACGCGGTCGGCGAACGTCTCGAACGCTTGAGGCAACTCGCCCAGGTCGGTTCGCACCTCGTCGAGCCGTGGGACGTGGTCCTCGTCGGCGCGCCGAATGCAGGAAAAAGCAGTCTCGTCAACGCCATTGCCGGGTATCAGCGGAGTGTCGTCACGCCGATCGCGGGGACGACGCGGGACGCCGTGCGCGTCGAGTTGGCCATCGACGGCGTCGCCGTGCGGCTGACCGACACGGCGGGGTTGCGCGACACGTCGGACTCCCTGGAGGCCGAGGGCGTTCGCCGGGCAACGGCGTTGATGGCGAGCGCCGACCTCGTCGTTTACGTCCTCGACGGCACCGCCCCCGCACCGGTCCCGGAAGGGCGGGCGTTGGTCGTCTGGAACAAGGCCGATCTCGTTGCCGCGCCGCCGGGTGTGCTGGGGGTGTCGGCGACGACGGGGCAGGGCGTGCGCGAACTGCTGTCGCGGATCGTCGCCATGCTCGAACCGGCGCAGCCCCGGCCCGGTGAGGCCGTGCCGTTCGGGCCGTACTATGCACTGTTGGGGCAAGCGGGGGACGACAGCGTCCCAATCGTCGCGCGCCTTGCGAACGGGTTCAACTGACACCCCCCCGGTTCGAGACCCGCACCTCATTCGCCCAAAACCGGACACTTCGTTTCAACTCCACGGGCTTGGGATAAACTAACAACATCGAAGTGTGGCCGGCGGGGTGCCGAGTGATGCGTGCGAGTTGGTTGTTCGCGTTGGGATTGTTTCTGCTCACCGCACCGGCGGCGGTCGCACAGGCCGCGCCGTTGCGCGTCTTCGGGCCGGACGCGGTGACGAAGTTGAACCGCAAGCTCGCCGGACAAGTCCACGACTTCACGCACAACCACGGCAGCGACCGCCGCGTCCACTCGTCGGCCCTGGACCAGAAGCGCGACCTGTACGCCTACACGCCGCCGGGCTACGACGGGCACACGGCGTTCCCGTTCATGCTGTTCTTGCACGGCCTGGCGCAGGACGAGAAAATCTTTCTCGACATCGTCGAGCACTTCGACGACGCCATCCGCAAGGGCGAGATGCCGCCGGTGGTCATTGTCTGTCCGGACGGCAGCGTCGGCGACCGGCCGTCGTTGATCCACACGGGGAGTTTCTTCGTCAACTCGAAGGCCGGCCGCTTCGGCGACTTCATCGCTGAGGACGTTTGGGACTTCGCCCACACGCACTACAAATTGCGGCCGGAGCGGGACGCGCACGTCATCGCCGGGGCGTCGATGGGCGGCTTTGGAGCGTTCAACGTCGGCTTCAAGCAGCGCGAAAAGTACGGCAGTATCGTCGGCATCATGCCGCCGTTGAACCTCCGCTACGGCGACCTCGAAGGCCACTACTTGCGCGACTACGACCCCGCCAATTTCGCCCTCCGGCCGGTCGGCAAGCGCAACGAAATCGTCGGCGATTTCTACGGGCTGGTCTTCATCCGGTCCCGCCGCATCCTCGACCCCCTCGTCGGCCGCGGGGCGACCGAGCCGACCAAGTTCGTGTCGCAGGAAAACCCCTACGAGATGCTGTCGAGCTATCGCGTCCGGCCGGGGGAGTTCAACCTGTTCATCGGCTACGGCCGCCGGGACGAATTCAACATTGACGCCGCCGTCGAGAGCTTTTTGGACGAAGCAACGCGGCAACAAATTGAGATCGAAACGCTCGTCCTGCCGGAGGGCCGGCACAACCTGGCGACGGCCGTGTCGATGCTGCCCGACCTCAACCAGTGGCTGGTGAAGCACGTCGGGCCGTTCACGCCGGAGGGCTATGCGGTTGTCGGTTCCCCGGCCGTCGGCCCGCGGCAGCGGCGGTATTCGCTCCCACTGCTGCGGCCGGGGCTGCCCGTTCGTCCGTAGAACGAGGGCACCTCAACCCCCGCCGGACAGGTCGCCCGCCATGAAACTCGGCTTCGTCTCCGCCGTCCTCGCGGACCTTTCGCTCGAAGAAGTGCTGCACTTTGCGGCCACCGAAGAGTTCGATTGCGTCGAGTTGATGTGTTGGCCGCCGGGCAAGGCGGAGCGGCGCTACGCCGGGGTCACGCACCTCGACGTGTCGAACTTCACCGCGGCGGCGGCCGCGCACGTCCACCAACTCGTCCGCATCCACGGCGTCGGCATTTCGGCGCTCGGGTATTACCCGAACCCGCTCGACCCCGACCCGGCGCACCGTAAACTGGTCGCCGACCACCTCATCAAGGTGATCGAAGCCGCACCGCAAATCGGCGTCAACGTCGTCAACACCTTCATCGGCCGCGACCCGGCGCTGACGGTCGATGCCAACATGGCGCTGGTGGAAGCAGTTTGGACGCCGATCTTACGGGCCGCCGAGAAGGCCGACGTGCGCATCGGTATCGAGCACTGCCCGATGATCTTCACCGACGACGAGTGGCCCGGCGGCAAGAACGTCGCCATGTGCCCGGACGTGTGGCGCAAACTCTTCGCGCTGTTCCCCGGCGGTCGGCTGGGGCTGAACTTCGACCCGTCGCACCTCGTCTGGCAGTTCATCGACTGCGCGCGGGCCTTGCGCGAGTTCGGCCCGCACCTGGTCCACGTCCACGCCAAGGACGAGCGGATCGACCGCGACCGGTTGCACGAGGTCGGCGTCATGGGCCACGGCTGGCACGACCCGAAGTTGCCGGGCCTGGGGGAAGTGAACTGGGGCGCGTTCTTCGCCGCCCTGACCGACACCGGGTACACCGGCCCCGTGTGCATCGAAGTCGAAGACCGCGCTTACGAGCGCAACCTCGACGACCGCAAACGGGCGCTCCGCCAGAGCAAGCGGTTCCTCGCCCCCTACTTCGGGTAATCGGTGGCTCCGCCTGCGGCGGAGCTACGGAGCCGGTCGGTGCGCATCACGACTTCGCCGCGAAGCGGGGCATCACGACGCGCTCGACGAAGGTCGTGTCCACCGCGCCCGCGATGAACTCGGGGGTGTCGAAGAACTCGCGGTGGAGCGGGATCGTCGTCGCAATTCCCTCGACGACGAACTCGCGTAAGGCCCGTCGCATCGTGGCGAAGGCGTCGGCACGGGTGGCGCGGTGGACGAGCAGTTTCGCCACCATGCTGTCGTAGTTCGGCGGCACGCGATACCCGGCGACGACGTGGCTGTCGAGCCGCACCCCGGGGCCGCCGGCCGGCTGCCATTTGGTGATCGTGCCGGCGTTCGGGCGGAAGTCGTGGAACGGGTCTTCGGCGTTGACGCGGACCTCGATTGCCGCCCCGCGCTGGACGATGTCGGCCTGCGTGTAACCCAGGTGCTCTCCGGCGGCGATGCGGATTTGTTCGCGGATCAGGTCGATGCCGGTGACCAGTTCCGTGACCGGGTGCTCGACCTGGATGCGGGCGTTGACTTCGATGAAGTAGAAGCGGTTGTCGCGGTCCAGCAGGAACTCGCAGGTGCCGGCGCTGTAGTAGTTCGCCGCCGTCACGAGGCGGACCGCGGCAGCGCAAATGGCATCCCGGACTTCGACCGGCAGGTTGGGCGCGGGCGACTCCTCGACGAGCTTCTGGTGCCGCCGCTGGAGGCTGCAATCGCGCTCGAAGAGGTGGACGACGTTGCCGTGCTTGTCGGCGAGGATCTGCGCCTCTATATGCCGGGCGTGCTCCACGTAACGCTCGACATATACCGGCCCATCGCCGAAGGCCATCTCCGCCTCGTAGCGCGACGTATCGAAGGATGTCTCCAGCGACGCGAGGTCACGGACGATCGTCATGCCGCGACCACCGCCACCGGCCGAAGCCTTGAGGATGTACGGGAAGGCGTCGGGACGAGTCCCCGCTTCGATCGCGTCTTCGAGGCTGTCCAGGCCAGGCGTTCCACCGCCGGTCGGAATGCCCAGCGACTCGGCGACCTCACGGGACCGGAGCTTGTCTCCGGACCGACGCATGACGTTGCCCGGCGGTCCGACGAAGATCAGTCCGTTCTCCTCGCATGCCTCAGCCAGCTCGGGGCGCTCCGACAGGAATCCGTAACCAGGGTGAATGGCGTCGCATCCACTCGCCAGGGCTGCCGCAACGATGCGCTCGACCGACAGG
>JAYTSV010000183.1:0-4055 GCA_043745465.1 Fimbriiglobus sp. | reverse complement strand
GTCCAGCGGAAGTAGTCGGGGTCGGTCGTATCGACCTCGCGGTCCCAGTCGTAGCTGAAGCCCAGCGACTGGATTTGCCGGCGGAACGTGTCCACGTTCGTGGCGGTGGTCAGGCGCGGGTGCGTGCCGGTCTTGCGGGCGTACTCCTCGGCCGGTAGCCCGAAGGCGTCCCAGCCCATCGGGTGCAAGACGTGGAAGCCGTGCATCCGCTTGTAACGTGCGAGAATGTCGGTCGCGGTATAGCCTTCCGGGTGGCCGACGTGCAGGCCGGCCCCGCTCGGGTACGGGAACATGTCGAGGATGTAGTACTTCGGCTTCCCGGCCACGCTCGGATCGCCGGGATCGACGGTGCGGAAGGTCTTGTTCGCCTGCCAGAACTGCTGCCAACGCGGCTCGATCTCGGCGGGGTGGTACGTCGGCATGGTGGGCCTGCGGGGGAGCGGTCGGTGAATTGGTTCCGGCGAGCCAAGAGCGTGAGCGACTGGAGTCTTTCGAGCGCGGACTCCAGTCGCTAACGCTCCTGGCTCGCCAATCGACTCGCCCAGACTTCGCGGAGGGCGTTCTCGAGGTTGCGCACGTAGCGCGGGGCGTCGCCCAGCGGCGACGCGAGCAGCCGGGCGCGGAGGCCGGCGCGCAGCACGGCGAGCTCGTCGCGCCGCTTGGTCCAGGCCTTCGCCAGTTCGATCAACGAGTTGGCGTTGTCGGCGACGAACTCGGGCAGGCCGACGGCAGCGTTCGCCATCAGCCCCTGCCGCGAAACGTAGGTGTTGCCGGCGACGGTCAGCACCGGCACGCCCATCCAGAGCGAGTCGCCGGTGGTCACGCCGCCGTTGTACGGGAACGGGTCGAGGGTCGCGTCGAACTGGTTGTACGCCTCGAAGTACTTGTCCTTGGGCACGCGCGAGATGACTTCGACGCGGTCGCGCAGGATGCCGCCCTGGACGAAGCGGTCGGTCAGCTTCTTGACGCCGGCGTTGGACTGGCCACCCAGCACGACGAGCCGCGTGCCGGGGATCGAGACGATGAGCTTGGTCCAGGCCGCGAGGCAGGCTTCGCTGATCTTGGCGGGGTTGTTCAGGCAGCCGAACGTGAACCACTTTTTCGCCAGGCACGGCAGCGGCGTCACCGGCACGTCGGCCTTCGGCGGCGCGTAACACCAGGGCACTTCCGGCAACCGCAAAAGGGTTTCGGCCGCGAGGGATTCGCTCCCGTCGTCGGGGTCGGAGAGCGGGTCGGTGATGCGGTAATCGACGGCGGCCAGGCCGGTCGTGTTCGGGTAGCCGAAGAGCGTACACTGGACCGGGGCCGGCCGCGCGGCGAGCAGTTGCAGGCGGTTCCCGGCGGTGTGCCCGGCGAGGTCGATCAACACGTCGATCCGGTCGGCGCGGATCGACGCGAAGACCTGTTCGTCGGGCAGTCCGCCGACCGGCCGGTAGTGGTCGGCGAGTCGGCTCAACCGCGCCGTCACGTCGTCCGGCCGCAGGACGCTGCCGTAGGCGAAGACTTCGACTTGGTCGCGGTTGTGGTGCGTCAACAGGAGTTCGATGAAACTGCTGACGGTGTGCTGGCGGAAGTCCGGCGACAGGTAGCCGACGCGCAGCCGGCGGGTGCGGTCGTGCGGCAACGGGATCGGCGGGCCGTCCGGGACCGGCGGGGCGAAGCGGCTCGCCCAGGCGAAGTGCTCGCGGGCGACTTCCTCCGGGGCGATCTTCGACGTGTAGTTCAACAGCAACAACAGGTTCGAGTGGATGGCCGGGGCGTTCGGCTTGTGGACCAGCGACTCGTGCAGGCAGTCGATGGCTTCGTCGCACCGGCCTTGCTCGGACAGGTTGGTGCCGAGGTTGCTCCAGGCGTCGGCCAGGTCGGGCTTGAGTTGCACGGCCTTCTGGTAGTGAAAGAGCGCGTCGTCCTTGCGGCCTTGCGATTCGAGGTTCAGGCCCATCGCGTTGTGGGCTTCGGCGTAGTTCGGGTTCAACTTTAACGCGCGGGTGATCGTCTCGCTGGCCTCCGCCGTGGCCCCGGAGTTGGCGAGGGCCAGGCCCAGGTTGTACAGGTGCCGCGGTTGCTCGGGTTGGAGGTTCGACGCGGTGCGGAAGGAGGCGATGCCGTCGGCGAGTTGGCCCGACCGAACGTGGGCGTCCCCCAGGCGGGCGTGGCCTTCGGCGTTGCCCGGTTCGAGGCGGACGACGGTGCGGAAGCACTCGACGGTGGCCGGCATGTCGCCGACGGTCGAGAAAACGAGGCCGAGGTTGTACGCGGCCGAAGCGTGCCGCGGGTTAGCCTTCAGGCACTCCTGGTAGTGCGACGCGGCGAGGGCGAGTTGATTGCTGCGGCGGTAGACGTTGCCGAGGTTGAAGTGGGCGTCCGGGTGGTCGGAAGACGTGGCGAGCGCGAGATTGTACAGGCCTACGGCCTCATCGACGCGGCCACTTTGGACGAGCAGCACGCCGAGGTTGCAAAGGGTCGGCGCGTGCGACCCGAACGCCGTGAGCAGGTCGCGGTACATCGCCTCCGCGGCGGCACCGTCGCCGGCCTGGTGGCGGGAAACGGCGGCGGCGAAGGCCTCGTTCACGTCGGCCATCGGCGTACAGGCCCGCGAGTTAGTTCATCTCGACGTAGGGCAGCAGCGCCATGAACCGCGCCCGCTTGACCGCGGCAGCGACTTCGCGCTGGAAGGTGGCGCACAGCCCACTCCGCTTGCGGCTGAACAGTTTGCCTTGCGCGGAGATCATCTTCTTGAGCGACCCGGTGTCCTTGTAATCGACGAAGGCCGGACGAGGGCAACCCTCTTTGGTGCAGAACCGGCAACGGTTGTTCTTGCTCCGCAAGTCCTTGACACGAATCATGAGCCTGACACCTTCAAAACGACCTGGAAACGACAGACCGCTACAGCGGAAGCTTTTAAAGTAGAGCTTCGCGTGAAGGTGTCAACATGGAACCCCCTGCTCCGCCGGCATTCGTCGGCCGCGGTCGGGGTTCCGGCGGGTGTCAGGCGACGCCGAGGTCCTTCTTGAGCGCGGCGTACCAGTCGCGGAACCAGCCCGTTTTGACGCGGTTGTTGCCGGTGTCTTCCATGACCTGCACGATCATCGTCTTCACTTGCCGCTCGGTCTTGACGCCCCGCATCGCCTTCGTCGCGCCCTGAAAGACCGCCTCGAACTCCCGGCGATCGACTTTGCCGTCCCCCGCCGTGGCCGCCTCCACGCGGTCCTTGACGAGCTTCAGGACCGCGCTTTCGAGGACGTACTGGTTGAACTCGCAGACTTGCACGAGGGCCAGGCGGGCGGACTCGATGCCGACGCCGAGTTGAATGGCGATTTGCAAAATTTCCCGCTCCTCGTTCCGATCGACGTAATGGTCGTCGTCGGCCCGCAAGCGGATTTCGTTGACGAAGCGCGTCTTGATCTCGTCCAGGCTCATGAGCAAACTCGTCGGAAGGCGGTGACGCCGGCAAGTTCTGTTCGCGGCCCGGCCCGGCGGATTTCAGTCGTCGTTTCGATACGTTATGCCATCGTCGCCACGACCACCAGCCCCCGAGGCCGCCGATGACGCCCAACGACAAGCCGTTCCCCGGCGCGAACGCCGCCCTGGCCTGGCTGATGGTCATCAACCTGTTCAACTACATCGACCGGCAAGTGCTGTCGGCGGTGTTGCCACTTCTGGAGATGGACGGCACACTGTTCGCGCCCAACGACGAGAACGTCAAGTTCAAGCTCGGCCTGCTGACGAGTGCGTTCCTGGCCGCGTACATGGTGTTCGCCCCGGTCGTCGGCTGGCTCGACGGCCACGGCTACCGCCGCTGGGTGATTCTGGGGCTGGGCGTGAGCGTCTGGAGCATCGCCAGCGGGTCGAGCGGCTTCGCGGCGTCCTACGCGGTATTGTTCGCCACGCGCTGCCTGGTCGGCGTCGGCGAGGGGGCTTACGGGCCGGTGTCGAGCGCGATGCTCGCGGACATTTACCCGGCCCGGCTCCGCGGCGTGGTGATGGCGCTCTTCAACATGGCGGTGCCCGTGGGCAGCGCCCTCGGCTTCGTCATCGGCGGCGAGGTCGCCAAC
>JAYTSV010000182.1:0-4056 GCA_043745465.1 Fimbriiglobus sp. | reverse complement strand
ACTTACCACACCGACCGGCCGGCGCGAACCCCCGGACGCGGACAAACCGTTCGTCATTTCGCGCATTCGCGTCAACTGAGCTTGCCGGGCCGGGCGGGCCGCGGCATCGTGACGGGGTTGGTCCAGGAGGGGAGGGCGAATGGCGGGGTTGCCGGGCGGGTTGATGGCGGTCGTGCAAGAGCACTGGGGGTTCCGCCAGTTGCGGCCCATGCAGGAACGCGCCATTGCCGCCGTACTCGCCAAGCGCGACTCGCTCGTCGTCCTGCCGACCGGCGGCGGCAAGTCGCTGTGCTACCAGGCCCCCGCCGTCTACCGCCACGCCGGCGGGTCGAAGGGCGTGACGCTCATCGTCTCGCCGCTCATCGCGCTGATGAAGGACCAGGTCGATTCCCTCCAGCGCATCGGCGTCAACGCCATCGGCTTCAACAGCTCGCAGACGGCGAGTGAGAAGGCGGCGGCCGTGCAGGCGCTCAAGACCGGTACGGCCCCCATCGTCTTCGCCTCCCCGGAGCGGCTGACGCTCGAAGGCTTCACCGGCTACCTGAACGGGTTCGGCGTGTCGGCGGTCGCCATCGACGAGGCGCACTGCATTTCGCAGTGGGGCCACGACTTCCGCCCCGAGTACCGCAAGCTGGGCCGCCTCCGCGAAGTCTTCCCCGGCGCGAGCATCCACGCCTACACGGCGACCGCCACCGAAACCGTGCGGCTCGACATCGCCCGCCAACTGCAACTCGACGACCCCGAAATCCTCGTCGGCAACTTCGACCGGCCCAACCTCATCTACCGGGTGCTGCCGCGGCTGGACAAGACCAAGCAGGTCCGCGAAGTCCTCGACCGGCACCGCGGGCACGCCGCCATCGTCTACTGTTTGAGCCGCGCGAACGTCGATGCCCTGGCGGCCCAACTTCGCGGGTCGGGGTATCACGCGCTGGGCTACCACGCGGGGATGAACAACGAGGACCGCCGTTCCACGCAGGAGACGTTCACCAACGCCGAGGCCCCGATCGTCGTGGCGACGGTCGCCTTCGGCATGGGCATCGACCGGCCGGACGTGCGCTGCGTCGTCCACGTCGGCATGCCCAAGTCGATCGAGAACTACCAGCAGGAGGCGGGCCGCGCCGGCCGGGACGGGCTGCCGTCGGAGTGCGTTTTGCTGTATTCGGGGGCGGACAAGATTCAGCTCCGCAGCATGATCGAGAAGTCGGCCCACGAGGCGGCCGGGCGGGGCGAGGTGGTCGCGGCCGAGTTCGTCCCGGCGTGCCTGGGGCACCTCGAAGACATGGACCGCTACGCCCGGGGTGCCGTCTGCCGACACAAAGCCCTCGTCCAGCACTTCGGCCAGACCCTCGACGCCCCGACCTGCGGGGCGTGCGACCTGTGCCTGGGGGACGTGACCGAGGTGCCGGACGCCCTGACCGTCGCGCAGAAAATCCTCTCGTGCGTGGCCCGCGTCAAGGAATCGTTCGGCGTCGGCCACGTCGTCTCGGTGCTGCACGGCGACCGGTCCGAGGCCGTCACGTCGCGCCGCCACGACCAACTCAGCACCCACGGTTTGTTGCGCGAAATCTCGCTGAACACCCTGCGCGACTGGGTGTATCAACTGCTCGGCCAGGGGGCGCTGGCCCAATCCGAGGGCGAGTACCCGGTGCTCAAGTTGACCAAGCTGTCGTGGGAGGTCATGCACGGCCGGCACGCCGTGCGGCTGATCGAACTCGTCCGCCACGACCGCGAACGCCCGGCCCGCCGGGGGGCCGCCACGACCGGCCGGTCGAGCGGCACGACGCCGCTGCTTGGGGCGTCCTACGACGCCGACCTGTTCGAGAAGTTGCGGCAACTCCGCCGCGACCTGGCGACCGCCGAGAAGGTGCCGGCGTACCGGGTGCTGCCCGACAGCGTCTTGCTCGCCTTCGCCGCCAGCCCGCCCAAGACCCTCGACGCGATGCGGCAGGTGACCGGCGTCGGCGACGTGAAGTTGAAGGCGTACGGGGCGACCTTTTTGCAGGCGATCCTCGGCCACTCGCCGGCGGCGGCGCTGGCCGTCGTGGTCGCCCGCACCCGCGCGTCGAGCAGCCCCCGGGACGCTGCGGCGCGCCGCAAGCTCGCCTTCTCGATGTTCCGCGACGCGACGTACCTCGAAGACGTGATCCAGCAACTCGACGTGGCCCGCAGCACCGCTGTCGGCTACCTGGTCGAGTTCATCGAAGCCGAGAAGCCGAAGGAGATCAGCCGCTGGGTCCGCGACGAGGACTACGTCGAGATCGCGTCGGCCGCTCAAACGCACGGCCGGGAAACGCTCAAGACGATCTACGACGCCCTCGAAGAGCAAGTCACCTACGACGAAATCCGCCTCGTCCTGACCCACCAAAACGCGACCCGGTAGAACCCGCGGCGTGGTACAATAACACAGCCGCCAGACCCTCCAGGAGCCGCCGTAATGTCGCCCGAAGAAATCAGTTCGCTACTCAAGCGCCGACCGTTCATGCCGTTCAAGGTCCACGTGACGGGGAACGTCGAGTACACGATCCGCGAGCCGGAAATGACGATGATCGGCCGCACGGTGCTGTTTATCGGCGGTCGGCGCGACATCGACAGCCCGTATTTCGACGAACCGATCCTCGTCTCGATGCGGCACATCACGCGCCTGGAACCGATCGTCGAGGCAACTGCGTCGTAGTCCGCCGACCCGGATTTCATTTCGTACTCCGCACGCCGTCAAATCTCGGCTCGGGTTCGCGGGAACACTGCGGCGGCTTCGGCGACGAGCGGCTCGTACCGGCCGGCGTACCGGGTCGAGAAGTGGATCAGGATCAACTCTTCGACCTTCGCGGCCTTGGCCAGTTCGGCGGCCTGGACGGTGAGCATGTGCTTGTGCTTCGCCGCGTCCTTGGCCTGGGCCTTGGCGTAGAAACTGTCGCAGTACAGCCGCGTCGCGCCGCGGGCGAGCTTGACCAGGTGCGGCTTCAACTCGTCGGCGAACACGGTGTCGGTCACGTAGGCCACTCGCGCCCCGGTCGAGGCCGTGAAGTACTGCTCGGCGAGCGTGGCGAGGGTGAACCGGCCGCCCTGGATGTCGAGGGCCGTTTCCGGCGCGGCCCCGGCGTGCAGCAGCCGCAACGCCTCGGGAATCCACGGGCCGCCGCGGAGCACGCCGCGGGCGAGTTTGGCGGGGTCGGGGTGGTGCCCGCCGCGCTCGACCAGGGCGAACGCCAGGCACGGCACGGTGTGGACGACGGGGACCGCCTCGACCGCGAAGTGGTCGTTGGCATAGCAGACCGGCCCGGCCCACGGCCGTTCGGTCAGCACCGGCGGCGCGAACTTCGTCTTGCACCCGAACCGGCCGACCCGCTCGGTCGCCCCGTCGAGTTCGTGGACCTCGATTTCGAGCTTCATGAACGGGAAGAACGGGTACTCGTAGCTCTTGACGCGCGAATAAACGCGGGCGATGGTGTGGACCGGCCCGAACAGGTGCAGGGTCTTGTCGCGGTCGAGGTTGGCCCGGACGATGCGGTCGAGGCCGATGAAGTGATCGACGTGGTGGTGCGTGACGAACGCGCACTGCACGTCGGCGAGTTGGTCCTTGGTGAGCCGGTCGTTCTCGCCGCCGTCGAACAGGATGGCGTCGTCCCGGCCGGGGTAGTCGAGGTACAAGACGGGGTCGCCGGTCGAGCCGTTGACGAGTCGGACGGTCGAGAACGCCTGCGCCGGCATCGGGGAACTACTTTCGCAAGCGGACTTGCGGACGGAATGATGTGATAATATGATACTTTCTTGCCGGGAAGTCCGTCCTATCGCCCGACTGAGGTCCGCCCATGATGCTCTCGTTCCGTCGATTACTTTTTGTGGCCCTGTTGGCGGCCGTCGCACAGGGTGTGGCCGTCAGCCCCGCACAAGGTGCGTTCACCGTCGATTTCGACGCAGTCCCGATCAACAATAGCGTCAACGGCTTCTACAACGGCGGGACTAGGCCGTGTTGATTGAACCTGGGGCGTCGGACGTTCGCCGGAGTCACTTTAGCCAGAGCGTGATCGCGGCGAACAGCACCATCCCCAGGAAGTT
>JAYTSV010000181.1:0-15532 GCA_043745465.1 Fimbriiglobus sp. | reverse complement strand
TGCGACCGCATTCGACACCGAATGCCGATATGCTTCGCAACCTGATACCCAGCAAGGGTTAGCGTCCGAAATCACTGCTATTACGCAGCGAGTCTATTTATTCTGCCACTTTCACGCCGGCGATCCGCCTCACCTGGGCCGGCGTACACTCAACGGGGAAGACGACCAACTCGCCGAACGCGACGGTGGCGGATTCGACGAGTTTCAGTGGCCGGCCCAGCACCATCGTGGGGACGCCGTCGGGCGAGGCGATGACCTCCGCGACCGGCGTTACCGCGATGCCGTCCACGTAAAACTTCATCGCAGATTTGCGGCTGCGCGTCAGCGTGTAGTGGTGCCAGTCGCGGCCGAGTGCGGCGTGCTCGAAGGCCGGTTGCAAGCCAATCCGCACGGGGCTTCTGACCATCAGCCGCGCCCCGTCCGGGCCGACGATCAGGCTGGTCTTGTCCAGCCCGAACAGTTCGATCGGCTCGTCCTGAACGCAGCGGCCCCAGACTGAGATCGTGAACGGCGCGGCCCACGAGTCGTCGAGAGGTTTCTCTTTCTTCGGCAGCTCGACCGGGAGGGGCAGCTTCCCGAGTTGCACCATCGACTCGCCGCGGGTCAGCGTCATTTCATAGCCGATGCCGGCGGGGGTGTCGGTTTCGCGGGCCTCGCCGGCAACCTCGAAATTCCGCCCGGTCACGGCGTCCGTCAGCGAGTTCTTGCCGTCGGCCGGGGCGCTGCCCGAGACGTAAAGCGCCGGCTTCGGGAGGCCGGTGTCGGGACGCAACCAGTACGGCCGTTCCGGGGCGGCCGCGAGCCGGCGAATTTCGGCCTCGTCGATTGCCCGGGAGTAGACGCAGAGTTCGTCGAGAGCGGCCCGGAAGCCGGTGGCCCGGGGGCCGATGCCGTCCCGCACCAACGTCGCCGCCCCGCCGACGACGAGCCGCGAGGTCGCCTCCGACCCGGCGGCCGCAGGGGTCGCGGCCTCGTGGGTCAGGAAGCCGTCGAGCCAGACCTCGGTCCGCGGTCCGGTCGCCCCGCGGCGGCGGACGACGGCGACGTGGTGCCAGTCCCCGTCTCGGGCTTGACGATCCCTTCCGCCGGGCAGCGTCAGCGAAACCTTCTCCGGCAGGTCGCGGAGTTTCATCACCACGCTCCCGTCGTTCAACTCCACGACATCGGTGCCCTCGGCCGCGGGGGCGAAATCGAGCAACCGGCCGACGCCGGGGGTCGAGCGGTACCAGAAGGCGAGGGTGGACGTGTCGCCGGGGAAGAGGTCCGTCGGCTCGTCCCACTCGGCGACGTGCCGCCGCGAACTGCCGAAGGCAATCGCACCGGCGCGGACTCCGGGAACGCGGGCGGGGCCGGGGCGCGACCAACTCCCCAGCCGACCGCCGGCGGAGTCGGGCCAGGTCGAGTCGGTTGAGTCGCACGCCCAGCGGTGCGTCAGCCCGGGAAAGTCGGCGGCGTCGGGCACGGCCGGTCCGCCGTAGGGTCGGGCGTCGAACGGCGGGGCGGCCGGGTCGCGTTCGGCACCCGCCGCGGCGAATTCCTGGAAGGCTTCAGCCACGTCGTTGAGGTCCTCGGCGTCGGTGCAGCGGAAGGAGTCGAAGAAGCGGGTCACGTCCGGCCGGGTCGGCGTCACCGCCTTGCCGGCCGCGACGAGCAAGTAAAGTTTCGGGCCGCCGTAGACCACCCGGGCGACGACGTTGCCGTACTTCGGCGTCGTCGCGGTCGCCTGGCGGATCGGGTACGTCGCGTCGCGCACGGTCTGGGCGACGGGGTCGGGCGCACCGGGCAGGGTCTTGAAAAAGTCCCGCAAGTAGGCGTCCATCGGCGTGACGAGGCCGTGGCCGTCGTCGTCCGGCAGGTCGCGCGCGGCGAGGCCGAAGCTCTCCCAAGGGAAGGGCCGCCGCACGGCGTACTCCGGCCCGCTCGATTGCTGACCGAGCAGGAGTGCCGACTCATGGACCGCGCCCGGCATTTCGACGACGCAATCGAGGCCGGCCGGCTCGAACTCGCGCGGCACTTGCACGAACCAGCCCGAGTTCCACAGCGCGGTGAACAGCAGGCCGGTGACGATCGTCAGCGCCAGGGTGAGCACGCCGAGGGCCGCGCGCCAGGCGGGGAAGGGCGGCGGAGTCGGCGGTCCGGGCGGGTCGGTCATCGGGGTGCTCAGGGGCCGGTCAGCCGGAGGGGGAAGGGGGTGCCCGGGCCGGCGGGGTTGAGCATCAGGCCGTCCATGCCCTGCCCGGGCAATTTCTCGAGCAGCTCGCGGCCGGTCGTCGAGACCATCTGCAACTCGGCCCGCATCCCCTCGGGGACGCGCAGCAAAATCGCCTTGGCACAGTCGGGGGCCGTGCAAACGACCGCCGGGTTGAGCATCCCGCCCTGCTCGGGCATCGTCAGCACGGTACGGTTGGGAAATACGAACGCCTGGAATTGCGGGTACTCGGCGACGACCGCGAGGTCCACGGGTGTCCCGGCCGCCCATTCGCCCAGGGTCCACTCGAACCGGACGACCTGCGCCCAGGCGGCGACGATGCCGAACGCTTCGGGCGGGAAGTTCCACGTCAGCTCGGCGGGGGAAACCGGGTTGACCCGAACGGCCGTCGTACCGGGCGGTAACGCAGCGAACACCTCGACGCCGGAAAGGCCGGTCGCGTACGGGCCGAGGTTACACCCGGCGGCCTTGGCCCGGTGGGCCGCGTCGTCGTCCGTGAACAGCCAGAGTTCGCCGGCCGGGAACTCCCCGGTCTGGCTGTACGCGAGCCGGCGGGTCGGCGACGGCTGGCCGTAGTGCCCCGTCAACGCCGGCACGGGCACGAGCCAGTTGCGGTAACTCACGATGGCGCGGAAGGCGTCGTGGACGTCGGCCTTGTGGGCGGCGAAGGCCGCCAACGTCGTCGTCGGGTTGGTCGGGTCCGTTGCGAACACGGCACGATCCTGAGGAGGCCGAGGTGGGTGGGAAAGGAATTGTACTCATTGCCACTGGAAACGAAAACCGCCCGGGTTCCCCCGAGCGGTTTCGCAGTCGCCACGGGCGAGGCGGCGACTTTAGATGTCCTTACCCTTGGCGCGGGGCGCGCCCATCGATTCGGCCTGGACCTTGGCCACGTCGATCGGGTCGCCGGTCAGTTCGGTCCAGCTCTTCTTCTGGTCGGGGCTCATGGTGCCCATGACTTTGCTCATCGCTTCTTTGGTGATGGCGGCGCGCTTCTTGTCGAACTCCTTGGCCTTGTCCGCGTCGTCCGGCCGGCCGCCGAAGCCCTTGACGCCGTACTCTTCGTTCAGGTCGCGGCCGTCCTTCATGGCCGTGTCCGTGGCGTCCTTGATTTTGGCCGTCTGGTCGTCGCCCATCTTCAGCGCGCCCTTGACGTCCGCGGTCGTGAACGCCCGTAGCCCGGCGACCTGGACTTCGATCTGCTTGAGCCGCTTGACCTGGTCGGGCTTCAAGACGGTGGCCAGTTCCTTGTACGCGGCCTTGGAGATTTCGGCCTGAACGGCCGGCATCTTCTCCATCATGGCCTTGCGGTCCTGGCGATCGACGCCCTCCATCGCCGCCTTCATCATGTCCTGGCTCTTGGTGGCGAATTCCTTCGACCAGTCCTTGAGCTTGGCTGCCTGTTCGTCCGTGATCTTGACGTCGGCCGCGACCGTCTTCGACTTGACGAGGCCCGTGACGCCGCCGCCGAAGCCGCCACGACCGCCGCCGCCTTGCGGGGGTTGGACGGCGACCGACAGGCCGGCCGCGCCGACGAAGACCGCAAGTGCGAGCAATGAACGCTTCAACGCTTTCATGGAATGTTCCTCTGGAGAGACGCGGAGGGGTTCCCGAGCGCGGCGGAAGGCCGATCGAGACGCGCCCTCAGCGATGACGATTGTGCCGCACGCGCGGTGAGAGGAGCGTGAGAAATGCGAACGCCCCGGCGAACGATTGCCGGGGCGCGTCGGGAGTCACTGAAGCGTGGGAGACTACTTCCGCGGTTGCTCGCCCGGCGTCGGCACGACGGGCGGGGCACCCGGGCCGGGGATCGCGGCCGCACCCACGACGGGGCGGGCGTCGCGCGCGCCTTGAGTCGGCGCGTTTTGAACGACGACGTTCCAAATTTTCTTGTCCACCACCACCGGCTGAAAGGTCGCGTTCGTGATCCCCTCGACGTTGATCGCCGGCCGCGGGAAGTCCCAGGTTTCTTCCTCCTGGTTGTTGTTCTTGCGGACGACGGCCTGCCGCGGCAGGTAGCCCGGCTGACCCGCGATGTTACGGAAGAGGATCATGATCATCGACTCGAAATCGGCCTTGTCCTCGGCCGTCTTCGGCTTGAGTTCGAGGTACAAGTAGTTGGCGTCTTCTTGCAGGAGTCGGATGTCGAACCGCTCGACGGCGGCGCGGGCCGTGATCGCCCCGGACATGAAGTCGAGCAACAACATCCCCTTGGTGCTGCCAGGCGGCAGCCGCGTCTCGATGAGCCGCTTGTTGTTGCCGTCGTACTCCAGGATCAAATTGGTCGTGGCGATGTACAGGTCGTAATCGTTGGCGTCGGCCTTTTCACCGGGGCCGGGGATCGCCGTCAGGAACATCCGGGCTTTACTCGGCATCTGGCAGCGGATGTCCGTCTTCGACTCTTTCTTACCTTTTCGCGCGCCGACTTTGATGTCCTGGGTTTTCTTGCCTTCGCAGAAAAAGTTGGTCGCGCCCTTCATCACCGTTTCCCAGTTCTGCAGGTGCTGCCACAGGGCCGGGCTGACGGCCGGGGTTGCCGCCGGCGTTGGGGCAGGGGGCAGGCCCGTCGGCGGCTGGCCGAGGGGCGGTTGCGCGGCGGGCGGGGTTTGCGCCGACAGCGCCGTCACGCCGCCCGCCCACGCCAATGCCAGGATCCATCGCGTCATGACTTCGCTCTCCAGGGACACGGACGGCCGATCTTGTATCCTAAACCGCCGGCGGTGCCAAGACAGACTTTCGGCGCGACCGGCCGGGGAATCTCGCGGTTACTGCCCCGAGGGCGTTGATTGACCCGCCGCGCGGGCGTAAACTTTAGAATTGCGAACGAGTTTTTCCAGTCCCCATGACAGGTGGCAGGCGCGATGGACGGACGAACACTGACGGCGAGCGGCGAACTCCTTTACACCGATGTCGTCGGCCGCGACGCCTGCGGTATCGGCGGCGTTGCCGCGAAGGACGGCAAGCCCTCGAACGAGGTGCTTCGCAAGACCTTGAACGCCCTCGGTGCCCTCGAACACCGCGGCGGCATCTGCGGCGACGCCGGGGACGGGGCCGGCATCTCGTGCCAGGTGCCGCAAGGCTTCTTCCGCGACGAGGCCCAACGCCTCGGCCTCGACGGGGCCGCCGACCTCGACGCCGCCAGCACGCTCGTCGTCGGCGTCTTCTTCATCGCCGAGGCCGACGCCGGCCGCATCGACGCCGCCCGGGCCATCCTCCGCGACGTGTTGTCCGTCGGGCCGCACCAGTTCCTCGGCCTGCGCGCCGTGCCGACGAACGACGACTGCCTGCCGGCGACGGCCCGGGACTCGAAGCCGGGGGCCATCGACCAGGCCATTCTGCGGCTCAGCAGTGACCCGAAGCACGCCGCCGCGGCTGAGGCTTGGTGCTACGCCAAGCGGTACGTTTTGCGCGACCGCTTCCGCGCCGCCGGCCTGGACGTGTACACCGTGTCCCTGTCGTCGAAACTCATCGGTTACAAGGGCTTGCTGACCAGCGGGCAGTTCCAGGACTTCTACCCCGACCTCGCGGCCGACAACTTCGAGACCGGGATCGCGTACTTTCACCGCCGGTACAGCACCAATACCTTCCCGAACTGGAAGCTCGCGCAGCCGTTCCGGTTGGGCTGCCACAACGGCGAGATCAACACGATCCGCACCAACCGCAACGCCGTGCAAGCCTACGCCCGGGGCCTCACCCCGCCGATCGCCGACGGCGAACTGCTGTCCGCAGGCATGTCCGACAGCGGCAGCCTCGACGAGTGGATGGACTACCTGGTCAACGACCGGAACTGGAGCCTGCTCCGCGCCATGCGGCTGTCCCTGCCGCCGGTCTGGGACACGGAAGCCGACGTGTGGGGCAGTGAGGCGTGTCAACTGTTCACGTACTGCCGCCGCACCTACGGCAGCCTGTGCGCCTGGGACGGCCCGGCCGGCCTCGTGGCGTCCGACGGCCGCTTCCTCGTCGGCCTGGTGGACCGCATGGGCCTCCGCCCGGTGCGCTGGTGTTCGGACAAGCGCGGCTGGCTGTACATCGGCTCCGAGTCCGGCGTCTTCGGGTTGGAGCAGACCGACATCGTCGCCAGTGGGCAGTTGCAGCCGGGCCAGATGATCGCCCTCGATACGGCCACCGGCGAGCGGCTCGACAGCTTCCAGATCATGAAGCGGGTCGCCGACGAGGCGCACGCCGAACTCGGCGACATCCACGAGCTGAACCGCCGACAAATCGTCATGACCGAGGGGTTCGACTTTACCCGCCAGAGCGAGACCATCGTGGACGCGATGGAGTCCGAGCGCAACTGGACCCTCGAAGTGTTGCTCCAGGCCGCCGGCTGGGACTTGCAGCGGGCCACGTTCGTCAAGGACATGGCCAAGCTGTCGAAGGAGCCGCTGTCGAGCATGGGCCACGACCGCGTCTTGACGATTTTCAGCACCTACCACCCGACCCTGTTCAAGTTCTGTCAGCAGACCTTCGCCGAGGTAACCAACCCGCCGATCGACCCGTACCGCGAGGGCGGGGCGATGTCGCTGACGACCTACCTGGGCAGGTCGCCGTTGAAGGCCGGGGCGTTCGGGAGTGGCGACCCGATGCCGGTCAAGCAGATGGAATTGTCGTCGCCGGTGATCTCGGACGCGGTCCTCGACGAGATTCGCACGCACGAGATCATCGGCATGCAGGTCCTCGACGCGACCTTCCTCCTCGACGGCGGCACCGACTCCCTGCGCGCCGCGCTGGAAGCCTTGAAGAGCACGGCCGAGAAGGCGGTCCACGAGGGCTACCACGTGCTGTGCATTACCGACAAAGAAGCGGCTAACCGCGGCGTCGCCCCGATCCCGTCGCTGATGGCCTTGGGCGCGGTCCACAACCACCTGTGCAAGCACGGCCTGCGCGACCGCTGCTCGCTGATCGTCCAGGCCGGCGACATCCAGGAGGGCCACGACATCGCGGTCCTCGTCGCCTTCGGGGCCGACGCCGTTCACCCGTACCTGATGCTCCGCCTCGTCAAGGACGGCCTGACCTGGAAGCACGCCGAGACCAAGCAGGAGCAGCACCTCGAACCGCACGACGCACTGACGAACCTCTTCTACGCCCTCGAAGACGGCCTGCTCAAGATCATCTCGAAGATGGGCATCACGACCATTGAGGGCTATCGCGGGGCGATGCTCTTCGAGGCCGTCGGCTTCGGCCCGGAGTTAATGCACTACCTGGGCGACTTCCCCAGCCGCATCGGCGGGCTGACGCTGGCCGACCTGGTGGACGACGCCAAGTGGCGGGTGCAGAAGGCCGAAGCGATGGCCGCGAAGTCCGACCCGCTCGCCTCGAACCGCGACTACCACGCCTACAACGGCAAGGTGCGCAGCGCCTTGCGGGACGCCGTGAAGGAAGCGCACCCGGAGCCGGAGGGCGAGGGCTGGGGCGGCGAGATGGCGTACACGGCCCCGCCGGCCGACCGCGACCCGAACTTGCTCATGCAGGTCGAGGTGAAGTTCGAGAACTTCTCGAACATGGTCAAGACCCGCCCGCCGACGGTGCTGCGCGACCTGTTCCAGATCAAGAAGACCGGCCTGCCGCCGGTCCCGACGCAGGACGTGCAATCGACCGGCGATATGATCCGCGACCATTTCCGTGGGGCCGCGATGTCCCACGGGGCGCTGACCGGCGCGTCGCACATGACGATCGCGGCGGCGTGCAACGAGTTGGGCGCGCTGTCGAACTCCGGCGAGGGCGGCGAGGCCCGCTGGCGGAACGACGTGCCGACGCGGGCCTGGGGCGAGTTCTGGTCGAAGGTCATGAAGCAGCGGCAGGAGCGGCCCGAGATTTACGCCATCGACCCGGACGGCGACTTGAAGAAGAGCCGCTTCCGCAGCCGCATCCGGCAGGTCGCGTCCGGCCGGTTCGGCGTGGACGCAGAGTACCTCATCAACGCCGACGAGTTGCAAATCAAGATGGCCCAGGGGGCGAAGCCCGGCGAGGGCGGGCAACTCATGGGCAAGAAGGTGACCGCGGAGATCGCCGAAATCCGCTTCGCAAAACCGGGCACCGACCTCATCAGCCCGCCGCCGCACCACGACATCTACTCCATCGAGGACCTGGCGCAACTCATCCACGACTTGAAGGCCGTCAACCCCGGCAAGCCGGTGTCGGTCAAGCTCGTCGCGGTCGATAACATCGGCACGATCGCGGTCGGCGTGGCCAAGGCGGGTGCCGATGTGATCGAGATCGACGGCATCGACGGCGGCACCGGGGCGGCGATGGTCTCGTCCAAGGAGCACGCCGGCCTGCCCAGCGAGATGGGCCTGGCCGAGGCGCACCAGGCGCTCGTCGTCAACGGCATCCGCACGCGGGTCAAGCTCCGCGTCGGCGGCGGCATCAAGAACGGCTACGACGTGATCAAGTACGCGCTCTTCGGCGCGGACCAGTTCAGCTTCGGGCAGGGCCTGATGGTGTCGGTCGGCTGCATCGTCTGCAAGTCGTGCCACATTCCCAAGTGCCCGACCGGCATCACCGGGTCGCCGGAGATTTTCAAAGGCCACCCTGAGCACACCAAGGCGTACTTGCACGCCGTCGCCGAGGAGACGCGCGGCATCCTCGCCGAGATGGGCTACGCGCACTTGAGCGACCTCACCGGCCGCAGCGACCTCCTGGAGAAGCGGACCGACCCCGGTGTCAAGGGCCGCGTCTCGTCGGTGGACGTGCGCAAGTTCATCCGCCCGGACATGGCCCTGCACAACCTCGCGCAGAACTTCCCGCAACTGGCCGGGGCGACGGGCGTCTGTACCGCCCCCGGGACGACGTTGAACGAGCGGATGCTGTCGGCCGTCGCGGACGCCATCGACGTGGCCCAAACCTCGTCGAACACCTTCCGCATCAAGAACTCGGACCGGTCCGTCGGGGCCACAATTGCCGGGCAGATCGCCAAGTTGTACGGCCGCGAAGGGATGCCCAACGGAAAGAAGATTCAGTTCCGCTTCGAGGGCGAGGCGGGCCAGAGCTTCGGCGCGTGGTGCATCGACGGCCTCGATTTGGAGTTACACGGGTTCGCCCAGGACGGCGTCGCCAAGGGCATCTCCGGCGGTAACGTGGTCGTCACCCTGGACTACGCCACGTCGGACTTCGGCGGCGAACTCCAGTCGGTCGCCGGGAACAACATCGCCTACGGGGCGACCGGCGGCAGCGTGTTCATCGGCGGCCGCGCCGGGCACCGCCTGGGCATCCGCAACTCCGGGGCGACCATCGTCGCCGAGGCGGCCGGCAAGTACGCCTGCGAGTACATGACCCGCGGCCGGGTGCTGATCCTCGGGCCGATCGAGAACGAGATCGGCTCGGGCATGACCGGCGGCGAACTCTTCGTCTTCGACCCCAGGAACGAGACTCCGGCGAAACTGCACTCGAAGTCGGTCGCCGTCATCGACTGCAACTACACCGACTACGAGTGGATCCACCCGCTCATCATGAAGTACTTCGCCCGCACGCAGTCCCGGCAGGCGGACCACATCCTCAAGAACTGGGCCGACATCCGCCGCGCCCGCCGCTTGCGGAAAGTCCTGCCGTTGGCCGTCGCCCGCGCGATGGAAGACTTCAAGACGGTCGGCACGAACGCGGGGTAAGGCGACCTCACCCCCCGGCCCCCCTCTCCGAAACGGAGAGGGGGAGCAAGCAGGTTTCAGCCAACGACCACGACCCACTCGCTCCCCTCTCCGCGTCGGAGAGGGGCAGGGGGTGAGGTTTCTGCGCCCAAGGCGACCTCACCCCCCGGCCCCCTCTCCGAAACGCAGAGGGGGAGGAAGCAGGTTTCAGCCGACGACCACGACCCACTCGCTCCCCTCTCCGCGTCGGAGAGGGGAGCGAGTGAGGTTTCTGCGCATCGCTATCAAATACAAAGCACGAACGCGGGCTGATCACTTCGGCCGGTCCGGCGAGTAGACCGTCTGCGGTGGCACCCCGGTCGGGCCGAACGGCACCGGGGCGATGGGGGACAGCGGTGCGGCCTGTGACATCCCGGGGGCCAACGGCAAAGCCGGCGCGCCGAGTTGGGTCGGGGCGATCGGCAACGACGCCCCGGGCGGCAACGGTGCCCCCGGCGACTCCTTCAGCCCCGTACTCGGCCGCACCACCCCGCCGATGCCGACGGTCTCCGGCCGGCGGGCGACCTTGTCCGCGAACACTTCCAAGTCCTTGGCGATCTTGTCGATGCGGACCATCAACCGGGCGACGTTGACCGTCGTGTCGTTCAAATTGTTGTAAAGCGTCGGGTCGGTGATCGCCTTGCCGACGGTCCCTTCGCCGCGGTTGACCGTGGCCAGGGTCACGCGGATTTCGGCGAGCGCCTTCGTGAGCTGGTCGCTGGCCGTATTCAAGTTCTTCAAGCTGTCGCCCAGGCCGGCGACGAGTTGCGCCGAGTTGTCGGCGAACGGCTTGGAGGCCCGATCGACGTTGTCGGCCGCGCGGCCGACGGAGGCAATGACCGCTTCGGTTTGGGCGACCCGGGCATTCACTTCCTTGACCGTCTTCTCGGCCTGGTCGATCAACAGTGCGGCGATGCGGATCGTCTTGACCAGGTCGCCGCTGCCGTCCTGGAAGTTTTTGATCGTCGCGGCCACGGCCTTGCGGTTCTCGGGATTGAAGACCTCGTTGGCGCTTTCGGCCGTCTGCCGCACGGCCGCGAGGGTCCGCGTCAGTTCCGGGCCGTTGGCCTTCACGAGTTCTCGTAAATCGTCGGCCACGGGGCGGATGGCTTGCAGCAACTCGATGATCTGCTTCAACATCGCGCGGACGTTCACCGGCTGGTCCTTCGGGTCGTCGGCCTGGCCGAGGAGGTCTTGCACCTTGATGTTCGTCTGCCGCAACTCGGGGACGAACTCGCGGCCGCCGCGGGCCAGCCCGGCGATCTCGTCCACGGCCCGCTCGACCTTGGGCACGGCGGCCTCGAACCGGGCGATCGAGTTGACCACGCGGGCCACGCTCTCCTGGGCGTTCGGCAGGGCGTCCGTCGCGTCCTTCAAGAGCGACCGGGCGTTCAACGGCGGCACGCCGACGATCTCGGCGTCCGGGTCGTAGGCCTCCCCGCGCTCGGCGACGGTGACCAGCTTTTCACTCTTGGGCACGAAGTCGAGCGCCGTGTCGCCGTTCAACAGCCCCCGCGTGATGACCGGCTCCTCGGACTTCCGCGGCGGGTACTTGGGGTCGAGTTCGAGGCCGACGCGGACCAGCCCGCTCGTCTCGTCGAGATCGACGCGGGTCACCTGGCCGATGCGCACGCCGGACTTGCGGACCGGCGTGCCGACGGTCAGGCCGGGGGCCTCGGGGAAGGTGACCGTGTACCGGCTCCGCTTGGCGAAGACCGTCGGCGCGCCGCCGAACAGGACGACCAGCCCCGTCAGCGCCGCCAGGCACGTCGCGGTGAACAGGCCGAGTCTCAGGCGGGTGGTGCGTTCGGCCATATCTTTCACTCCTGAAGATCGGGTGTCGGGTGTCGGGTGTCGCAGAGCTTGGGCGTGAATATCGAGGGTCGATTCTGCGACACCCGACACCCCACACCCGGGATTTCACCGCGCCGCGTCGGCTTCCAGGCGGAGTTCGGACAGGCGGTCGCGGGCCTCTCCTTCGACGAACTGCCGCACCCGCGGGTTCAGGCTCGTCAAGAGTTTTTGCGGCGGGCCGTCGTACAGCACTTGCGGTTCCCCCGGTGCGAGCCGGGCCAGCGGGTAAAGCATGACGACGCGGTCGGCGACCTTGTGGACGGTCCGCATCTCGTGCGTTACGACCACGCTCGTCACCGGCCGGCGCGACCGGGTTTGCAGGATCAACTCGTTGATCACGTCGGTCATGATCGGGTCCAGCCCGGTCGTCGGCTCGTCGTACAGCATCACCTCGGGGTCGATGGCCAAGGCCCGCGCCAGGCCGACCCGCTTGCGCATCCCGCCGGACAGTTCCGTCGGCATCTTGACCTCGACGGCCGCCGGCAACCCGACTTCGAGCAACCGTTCGCGGACGCGGTCGCGGATCTCGGCCTCGCGCAACTGCCCCTGCGCCCGCAGGCCGAAGGCGACGTTGTCGAACACGCTCAGGCTGTCGAACAGGGCCGACTGCTGGAACAAGAAGCCGACGTGCAGGCGCATCGCCGTCAACTCGCGCTCGCGCATCGCGCGGACCGACTTGCCGGCGAAGTAGACCTCCCCGGTGGTCGGCGCGAGCAGGCCGACGATGAGCTTGAGGGTGACCGACTTGCCGCACCCGCTCTCGCCGATCAGGACGAGGGTTTGTTGCGGGAAGACGTCCAGGGTGATGCGCGACAGGACGTGTTGCGCGCCGAAGCTGACGGACACGTCGTCGAGGCGGATCAGGGGGGCAACGGTCGCCATCGGGTCCTCCGGGAGGGCTGTCACGCGATGCGCGAGGTGACGGCGGGGAAGAGGACGTTGCCGAGCGTGTTGAACAGCAGCCCGAGCACGAAGTCGATGATGAGGACGGCGACGAACGACAGGACGAACCCCTCCGTCGCGGCCCGGCCGACCCCTTCCGCCCCGGCCCGGCTGTTGAACCCGCGGTGGCAGCAGATCAGCGACAGCACCCCGCCGAAGACGACCGACTTGAACAGGCCGATGAACAGGTCCCACAGGGTGACGAAGTTGGCCGTGTGCCGCCAGTAGTGGAAGCCGTCGATCTTGAAGACCTTGAGCGCGATGAAGGTGCTGCCGAGGATGCCCAGGGCGTCGGCGATCACGGTCAACAGCGGGATCATGACCAGGCACGCCAGGAACCGCGGGGCGACCAGAAATTTGACGGGGTCCACGCCCAGGCAGGCGAGCGCGTCGATCTGCTCGGTCACCCGCATCGTCGCCAGTTGTGCGGCCATCGCCGTGCCGATCCGGCCGGCCAGCATGACCGCCGCCAGCACCGGCCCGAGTTCGCGGACGAGCGACATGTGGATGACGGCCCCGAGCGACGTGTCCAGGCCGATCGTGTGGAACTGGTTGTACGCCTGCACGGCCAGCACCATGCCGATGAACACGCCGGTGATGGCGACGACGCCGAAACTGCCGACGCCGATCTCGACGCACGCCCGCAGGAACTCCGACCGCTTGTGGTGCCGGGTGAAGACGCCGGTCGCCGCGCGGAACGAGAACAGGGTCCAGTCGCCCAGGCCGACGAAGGCGTCGGCGACCGGGCCGAAAACGGCTTCGCCGAGCGCCCGCAGTCCCGACGGCGCGGCCGGGGCGATGGGGTCGCCGGCGGCGGCGTATTCGGGGGTCGTGGCGTCGGCGGACATCCGGGTCGATTCCGTGGGACAAGTCGGCTCGTCGTCTCCATCGGCAGGGCGGGGGGCCGGTGGTGACGCCATCCCCCACGGTAACCGGCGGACCGACTGACGTAACCACGGAAATCGTTACGACCGGTACAAGCCCGACAAACACCCGCCTTGGAAACTGCCTTGCCGGGGACCGCGGCCGGTCGCAAGTTGAGCGTACCCTCTCCGGGACTCGTCGAGGAATTGCCATGCAGATCGTTTTGATCGCCGGGGACGGCATCGGCCCGGAGGTGACCGCCGCGGCCTGCCGCGTCGTCGCGGCGGCGGGCGTGGCCATCGACTGGGTTCCGGCCGCGGCGGGCGTCGGGGCCGTCGAGACGCACGGCGAGCCGCTGCCCGAAGAGACATTGACCCTCGTCCGCAAGCACCGCGTCGCCCTCAAGGGGCCGTGTACCACTCCCGTCGGCAAGGGCTTCCGGTCGATCAACGTCCGGCTCCGCAAGGGCCTCGACCTGTACGCCAGCGTGCGGCCGGTGAAGAACCTGCCGGGCGTCGTCACGCCGTTCACCGGGGTCGATTTGGTCGTCGTCCGCGAGAACACCGAAGGGCTGTACGCCGGCATGGAGCACGTCGTCGTGCCGGGGGTGGTCGAGAGCCTGCGCGTCATCACGCGGCCGGCCTGCGAGCGCATCGTCCGCTTCGCCTTTGAGTTAGCTCGCACCGGCGGCCGGCACCTCGTCACCTTCTGCCACAAGGCCGACGTGATGCGCCTCTCGGACGGCCTGTTCCTCGAATGCGCCCGCGAGGTGGCCGACGAGTACCCGTTTCTCCGCTTCGAGGAAAAGCCGATCGACAACGTCTGCCTGGAACTCGTGATGGACCCGACGAAGTTCGACGTGCTGGTGATGGAGAACCTGTTCGGCGACGTGATCTCGGACTTGTGCGCCGGCCTCGTCGGCGGCCTGGGCGTCGTGCCGGGGGCCAACCTGGGCACCCGCTACGCGGTGTTCGAGGCGGTCCACGGCAGCGCCCCGGACATCGCCGGCAAGGGCCTGGCGAACCCCATCGCGGTCGTCCGCAGTGCGGCGATGATGCTCGACCACATCGGCGAGCGCGCCGCCGCGGCCCGCATCGAAGAGGCCGTCGTCGCCACCCTGCAAGCGGCCGACGGCCTGACCCGCGACCTCGGCGGCACGGGCACGACCGACACGCTGACCGACGCCATCATCCGCCGCCTCACCCGGGAGTCCGCCTGATGCGCAAAGTCATCCTCATCCAGGGCGGCGGCGTTGGCCTCGACCAGGAACACGCCCTCCGCGCGATCCTCCACGCGGCCGGCGTCGAAATCGCGTTTGAAGTCCACCCCGCCGGCCGGGCCGGGCTCGAAGCGGGTGCCGCCGAGGCGATCCCACAGGCGACCCTCGACGCCGTCAAGGCGTGCGGCGTCTCGCTCAAGACGAAGTTGTTGCAGCCCAAAGGGGCGGGGATGCCGACGGCGCACGGGCCGACGGTGCCGAACAACTACAACGTCGAGTTCCGCCGCCGGCTGGGTCTGTTCGCCAGTGTGCGGCCGGTGCGAAACCTCGCCGGCCTGCCGAGCCGTTTCACCGGCGTCAATTTTCACCTGGTCCGCGAGATCACCGAAGACCTGTACGCGGCGTCGGAGCACGAGATCGTGCCGGGGGTCGTGCAGAGCTTCAAGATCGTCACCGAGGCGGCGAGCTTGCGCTTCTTCCGGTACACGTTCGCGCTGGCCCAACGGCTGGGCAAGAAGTCGGTCCACTGCATCCACAAGGCGAACATTCTCAAACTCGCCGACGGACTGTACCTCGACTGCTTCCGCCGCGTGGCCGCGGACTTCCCGGAGATCGCCGCCAAGGAAATGATCGTCGATAACACCTGTATGCAACTCGTGTCGCGGCCGCTGCAGTTCGAGATGCTCGCCGCCGGCAACCTCTACGGCGACTTGCTGAGCGACCTGGGCGCGGGCCTCGTCGGCGGCATCAGCGCGACCTCGGCGATCAACGTCGGCGACGGCGTGAAGGTGTACGAGGCGGTCTACGGCGCGACCCACGAGG
>JAYTSV010000180.1:0-48884 GCA_043745465.1 Fimbriiglobus sp. | reverse complement strand
TGGTCGTGGTCGAAGCCGCCGAAGCCGGTGAGGAACTTCTTGGGCGGCCCGTCGGCCTTCGGCGCGTCGCCGGAGCAGGTGAATTCGAGGATGTCCGGAGACTGCGCGACCAGCACGCGGTACCCGGCCTTCTTTCCGTTTTTCACCTGCGGGATGGCCAGCACACTGAGCGGGGCGCAAAGCTCCTGGCCCTGGTAAAACACCTCCGACTTGTCGGCCTTGCCGTCGCCGTCGGTGTCCACCAAGACGACGATGCGGTCGCCGGCCTCGCGGAGGATCGGCCGGTTGAAGTTCTTCCGCCGGTAGTTGACCGCCTCGGCGACCCAGACGCGGCCCAGGTCATCGACATCGATGGCCGTGGGGTTAATCAGCATCGGCTCGGCGGCGAACAGTTCGACTTGCAGGCCCGGACCCGCGGTCATGGTCGAGATCGACTTGTCCGGCGGCACCTGGGCGACGGCCGGCAAACACGCCGCAGCGACGGCGACGAGAGGGAGGAACCAACGCGACATGGGGGGAAGCCCTGGGGGGGGTGGGGGCGGACAGTCGCAGTATAACCGACGCGGCTTTGCGGTGCCAATAGGCTGCAGAGTCGGTTATGATGGGAAGGCCACCGAATCGGAGGAGAGAGCATGAGCGTGCAAGTCGAGGAGATGCCGAACGAGATCGAAGACGAGGTCGCGCCGACGATCCGCACCCTCGCGGACCTGATCCGCGACTTGGGCGACATCGACCCCAGTCGCATCCTGATGGTCCCCGCGCCAGGCACGGCGAAGCTCGCGGACGTGGAGCGTTACGAGTGCGAACTGATCGACGGCACCCTGGTGAGGAAAGCCATGGGATGGCTCGAAGCGCTTTTGGCCACATTCATTGGCCGCAAGTTGGGGAACTACGCCGAGGACCACGACCTCGGGGAGGTGATCGGGGCCGACGGCTTCTTCCAAGTCTTTGAGGGGGGATCGCGTGCCCCGGACATCTCGTACATTGCCTACGCAAGTCTTCCGGGCGGCAAGCTCCCGACGAAGCCTGTCCCAGCGTTACCCCCAGACATCTGCGTCGAAGTCCTCAGTCCGGGGAACACGGTTCGCGAGATGAAGCGGAAGCGTACCGAGTACTTCACCTCGGGCGTGAAACTCGTCTGGATCGTCCACCCTGTAAAGCGAACGGTCACGGTCTACGAGCGCGACGACCAGGGGACGGTTTTGCAAGCAACGGACACGCTCGACGGGGGCAAGGTCGTGCCCGGCTTCACCTTGGCGTTGTCCCGAGTGTTTGGCAAGTTGGACCGCTAAGCGCCGCTACCCCGGCGGGACGCGATTCGTAGAAAGGGGAGTTACCTTCCCCCTCCCGCAGGTCCTCCGCATGATCCCGATCGACTTCACCGGCAAGGTCGCCCTCGTCACCGGCGTCGGCGACAACGAGAGCTTCGCCTGGTTCATCGCGAAGTACCTGGCCGCCGCCGGGGCCAAGATCGTGCTGGCGTCCCACCCGCGCGTCTGCGGCATCGTTGACAGCTTCCTGACCCGCGACACCGACCGCGACTCCCGCGAGCTGCCCTACGGCCGGGGGGAGTTCAAGGTCGAGAAGCTCGTGCCGTGCGACGCCAGTTACGACACGATGGCCGACGTGCCGGAGGAAATTCGCACCGACCGCCGCTACGCCAAGCTGAACGCCGACTACAGCATCGAGGGCATGGTCAACGCCGTAGGCCAGGAGTTCGGCGGCATCGACATCCTGATCCACTCGATCGCCTTCAGCCGCGAAATCACGAAGAGCCAGAAGGAAACGAGCCGCAAGGGCTACATGGAGGCGCTGGGCATCTCGGCCTACTCGCTGACGAGTATGCTGCGAGCGGCCGAGCCGTACATGACCGGCCGGCCCGGCGGGGCGTCGGCGGTGGGTCTGACGTACATCGGCGGCGACCGCGTCATCCCCTACTACGGCGGCGGCATGTCCACCGCCAAAGCCGCGTTGCAGATCGACGCCAAGCAACTCGCCGCGACGCTGGGGCCGAAGGAGATTCGCGTCAACCTGATCTCGGCCGGCCCTTACGCCAGCCGCGCGGCCCGCAGCATCCAGCCGGGCAAGATGGAAGTCTCGATCGAGTACGTCCGGACCCGCTCGCCCCGCCCCAAAGCGATCGAGCCGCACGAGGTGGCCGCGGCCACCGTCTTCCTATGTTCCCCGCTGGCCTCCGCGGTGACCGGCCAAATCCTCTACGTCGATAACGGCTACCACGTCATGGGCATCTGACCGCCGACATGCGGGCCTTGACCAGGAATTCGTTGACGCGGTCGAAGTCCGGCAACTCCGGCAGCACCGAGGCTTCAAAGGCGGCGCGGAACTCGGCGTCGAGTTCGGCCCGCCGCGCGGCGACCTCGTCCCAACTGCGTTCGCCGCGACGAATCGCCAGCAACTCGGCCCGGTGCTCGCCGACATCGACGAGAATTTCCCCAGTGCGGGCGGCGTGCAAACCGCTGTGCAGCAAACGAATCAGGTGCATGGCGTGCTTGACGCGGTACGGCTCGCCCGCGCGGGCCTTCCGCTCCATCAGGTGGAACTGGTTCAGCGAGTAGCCCGAGTACGTCGCGATCAGCCGGCGGCTCAGGAAGCACTTCCGCAGCGAAATCAACTCCTCGCCCAACCCGGTGGCGAACAGTACGAGCGGCGACCACAGGGTTTCGAGGATCGTCGGGTTGCCCTTGAGCGCCTGCGACAGGTACTTCTCGATTTCCCAATCGATCACGTCGAGGCCGTTCACGATCGACTCGACCTGCTCCGGCGGCTTCGTCAGCGACCAGTGCCACGTCGCCGGCGGCAAGTAAATTCCGCGGCGGTCCTCGTCCGACTCGGGCGTACTCAGCCCGAAGGCCCGCGACCCAATCACGACCCGCAGGAACACGAACGGCTGCACATCGACGCTCATCGGCGCACCCTCCCCGACACGGCCGCGGCCATAACGAACGCCGGCACCAGCGGCATGAGAGCCAGCGCGGCAACCGTCGTTTCGGCCCCGTAGTGCATCTGGTCGAACAGCCGCAGGACGAAGGCACTCCGCGAAGGCGGGTTGACGAGCTTCGACGCGCTGACCTCGCCGAGAGACAACGCCGTGACCGCGACGACGGCGACGACCGCCGCCGATCGCGCCGCCGGCCAGCCGACCCGTCGCCATTCCTCCCAGGCCGTCAACCCGTCGAGTCGGGCCGCCTCGCGCAACTCGCGGGGCACCGCGAACAGGGCCGGCGTGACGATCACCAGCGCGAGCGGGAAGAACCGCGTGACGCAGGCCCAGACCGCCGGCAGCGGCGACGGCTGGTCGTACAGCCCCGAGCGAACCGGCGGAAAGTCCGCGGCGACGTCGAACCGCTCGTATGCGGTCGCTTCCACGTCAACGAGGACGCCGATCGCCTGTTTGAGGCCCAGCCCGACGACCGGCCCCGGCGTGACCGCCAGCAGCACGGCGACCGCGACGACACCCAATCGCGCGATCCTGGAGCGAGTCGCGGCCCGGGCGGCGACGAGGGCCGCGGAGACCGTGGTGATACCGGCAGCGACGCCGTAGGCCCAACTGAACGCCAGGACGCGGCCGTCGGTTCGCGCCACTTTGTCGCATTCCCCGGCAAGCGCCCCGATCGACCAGCCGCCCGGACCCGCCCCGCCACCGGCAGTCCAAACGAGGGCCGCGACCGGTAGTACGACGAACGCGGCAAGCATCACCGTGAGGCCGGCAACTCCGACCACACGGCACCACGCCGGCCACGCGGCGACGGGTGACGGGCCGGACTCGGTGGGCGGCTCCGCGAGTCGGATGACCGTTCGTCGTCCGACGAGGAGGGCGAAGGCCAGCGTCAACAGCCACGGCGGCGCGGTCACGGCCAGCGTCGCGCCGACGCCGTCGGAGGCGATGACGTGTTGCGTATACACTTCCTCCGCGAAGGTGCGGACCATCATCGCGTCGGTGACCGGGATTTCCGTGAGCGTCTGCAGCGTCACCAACGCGCCGCCGGCCAGCGAGCCGAGCAGTATTCTAGGCCACAAGACCCGGCGGAATAGGCTCGCCGGACCGCCGTTGACCAGGGCTTCTTCCTCCTGGCACGGGTCGGTGCGGCGCAAGGCTTCGGCGACGATCACGACGACCCACGGCCAGCCGGCGGCTCCGTGGACGACGCCCGCGGGCAACAACCCCTGACTCCACGGCCGCCACGCGACCTCGCCCGACATCAGCGGCGACCAGACGCCGAGGACGACTTGCCACGCGACCGCCGTCACCGGCAACGGCACGAACACCGCGGCCATGATCAGACACCGCACCAGGCCGACGCCGCGGAACGGCAAGCGCTCCAAGGCGAGTGCCGCGAACGCCCCTGTCGGGACGGCGACGGCGACGGCGGCGAGCGCGACGGAGTTCGCGGCGAGTTGAGCGAGCCGATCCCACTCGGCGAACGGCGGAGGCGGCGCGCCGATCGCCGCCGCGACGGGGCCGACGAGCGGGATCAGCAGGACGCCCAGCAGGACGAGGGTCGCGGTTCGCACGGGTCACCGCCTTGGGCGTGGCATCAGCCGGCGACACTGTAATAGACCGGCGGTTCGACGACCGACGGTAACCCGGCGATGTGCCGCACGGCCGCGCGGAAGCGGCCCGTCTCGGCCGTGTGCGTCATGATGACGAGCGGCACGCCGGGCACCGTCGTGGCGGTCTCCTCGTGCTGGATCACCGACGCGATGCTGATGCCCTGCTCCGCCAACATGCGGCAAACTTCGGCCAACACGCCGGGTTGGTCGGCCACGCTGAGCCGCAGGTAGAAGCGGCTGCGCACTTTCTCCGACGGCGTCAGCGTGTAGCCGCGCGGGGCGGTGGACCACAGTTTCGCGGCGGCGAAGGTCCGTTGGGCGCGGCCGACGGCCAGGTCGAGCAGGTCGGCGACGACGGAACTGGCCGTCGGCATCATGCCCGCCCCCGGCCCCTGGTAAAGCGTCTCGCCGACGATGTCGCCGGTCACTTGAATCGCGTTGTGCGCGCCCCGCACCTGGGCGAGCATGTCGGTGTGCCGCAGCAGCACCGGGGCGACGTGCAGGGCGACCTCGGGACCGTCCGTCCACGCCTCGGCGAGCAGCTTGATCGTGTACCCGAGTTCGCGGGCGAAGCCGATGTCGGCCGCCTGCACGCGGTCGATGCCGACCTTCTCGATGTCGCCGGACTTGGGCGTCACGCCGAAGGCGATTTGCGCCAGCACGGCCAGCTTGTGGGCCGCGTCGCTGCCGTCCACGTCGAGCGTCGGGTCGGCCTCGGCATACCCGAGCCGCTGGGCTTCGGCGAGGGCGTCGGCGTAGCTCACACCCCGGTCGGCCATCGCCGTCAGGATGAAGTTCGACGTGCCGTTCAGGATGCCCTGCAACGCGGTCACCTGGTTGGCCGCGAGGCTTTCCGCAAGTGCCCGGATGATGGGCACCCCGCCGGCCACGGCCGCTTCAAAACAGACGACGCGCTCCGCCTTTCGGGCCGCCTCGAAAATCTCCGGGCCGTGAGCCGCGAGCAACGCCTTGTTCGCCGTGACGACGTGCTTCCCGGCCGCCAGCGCCGCCAGAACGACGCCCCGCGCGACCGTCGTGCCGCCGATCAACTCGACGACGACGTGAACCGCGGGGTCGGCAATCGCGGTCTCGCTCGAAGTGCCCACGATCGACCCGAGAACGGCCGAATCGCGGGGTTTGCCGGCGTCGCGGACGACGACGTGCCGCAACGCGATGGCCCGCCCACCGCGTTGCGCCAGTCGGTCGGCGTGGTCGCGCAGGATGCGGGCAACCCCGGTACCGACCGTCCCGCACCCGACGAGCGCCACTCCCAGGACTTCTGCCATGCGTCGCCTCCGAACCCGTCCAGCAATCTGGTTGGTTTTACGGCGGGCGGTCGCGCGGGCAAGGCTCATCGGCCGGTGAACAGCACGCACCCGGGGCCGAGGAGGAGTTCCAGTTCATCGACGTGGATCGTCGAGGCGTTGATCCAGAATTCGCTGTTGATCTTGAACTGCGCCGCCTTCCCGGACACGTCGCGGATGCTCAGGTAGACGGGGCACGACCCCTTGTTCCGCCGCAGGACGTTGGCCACACCGTCGAGTTTGAGGAGCATCGCCTCGTCGTCCGAGTACGGGATGCGGATGACGAGGCCGCGCGTCAACTCCGAGCGGGCCTGCTCGATGGTCATGACCTTTTCGACGATCACGTCCGGCTCGCTCGATCCCTCGCGGCGCTCGATTTTGCCCTCGAACAGTAGGATCGCGTCCTCGGTCACGTCGTCCTTGTAGCGGGCGAACTGGTCGGTCCACATCACGAGTTTCGACTGCCCGGTGAAGTCTTCGAGCTTGAAGATGGCGAAGCGCGCCCCCATGTTCCGGCCGGCCTTGATGACCCGCGTGTCGAACGACGTGACCATGCCCCCGACGCGGACCTCCGTGCCGACGGCCAACTTGCCGAGTTGCGCCGTGTCGTGCGTGCGGAAGCGGCGGAGTTGCTCGTCGAACTGCGCGAGCGGGTGGCTCGAAATGTAGAAGTCCAGCGACTCCTTCTCGAACTTCAATTTCTCGAGTTCCGGCCACTCCGGCAGGTCGGGCACTCCTTCGCCGAAGCGGTTCGCGGTCGCGGGCAATGTCGCCACGGCCGACGTGTCGTCGTCGAAGATGTCGAGCAGATTTTTCTGGCCGCGGCGGCGGTCGGCTGCTTTGTCGTCGGCCGCTTGCACCGCACGGGACAAGGCCATCACGCTCGCGGCCCGCTTGTTCTTGCCGAAGCAGTCCATGCCGCCGGCCTTGATGAGCTTCTCGACGGCCGCCTTGGTCACCGTGCGGATGTCGATGCGCTCGCAGAAGTCGAACAGGTCGCGGAACGGCCCCCCGGCCTCGCGCGCCCGGACGATCTCCTCCGACGCGCCGCGGCCCAGCCCCTTGATCGCCGTCAGCCCGAAGACGATCTTCCCGGCGACGACTGTGAAGTCGGCCTGCCCCTTGTTCACGTCCGGCGGCAGCACGTCCACACCCATGCGCCGCGAGTCGGCGATGTGATCGACGAGCATGTCGCGCTTGTTGCCGTCGTCGATCTCGCTGCTCAACAGCGCGGCCATGAACTCGGCCGGGTAGTACTGCTTCAAGTACGCCGTGTGATACGTCACATGGGCGTAAGCAGCGCTGTGACTCTTATTGAATCCGTAACCACCGAACTTGACGATCTGATCAAAAATCTCGAGCGCCTTGGCGGGGCCGACGCCGTTGACGCCGCAGCCGCGGATGAAATCGACCTTGCGAGCGTCGATGATGTCTTCTTTTTTCTTGCTGATCGCCTTGATACAGGCGTAAGCGCTCGACAGCTCGATCCCGCCGAGGCGGTTGAGCATGCGCATGACCTGCTCTTGGTAGACCATTACCCCGTAAGTTTCGCCGAGAATCGCCTCGATGATCGGGTGCGGATACTCGGGCTTTTTACGGCCGTGCTTGCACTCGATGTACTCGTCCACCATGCCGCCTTCGAGCGGACCCGGTCGGTACAGGGCCGTACACGCGACGATGTCGCGGATGTTGTCCGGCTTCATCCGCTTCAACAGTTCGCGGATGCCCTCGCTCTCGAACTGGAACACGCCCTTGGCGTCCCCGCGCTGCAGGAGTTCGTACGTCGGCTTATCGTCGAGCGGCAACTTGTACACATCAATCGTCACGCCGTGCGTCCGCTTGATGAGCTTCAAGGCGTTATCGACGAGGGTTAAGGTTCGTAACCCCAGGAAGTCCATCTTGAGGAGGCCGACCTTTTCGATGTCCCCCATTTCCCACTGCGTCGTGACGACGATGTCGCCGGGGGCCTTGTCGCCGTCCTCGCCCTTGCGGGTGGCGCGTTGCACCGGCACGAAGTCGGTGATCGGGCCGTTGGCGATGACCACCCCGGCGGCGTGCGTGCCGACCCCGCGGTTCATCCCTTCGAGCCGGCGGGCGATGTCCACCCACTGCCGGACCGTGGGGTCGTTGTCGTACTCTTTGCGGAAGTCCGGCGACTGCTCCAGGGCGTCCTTGATGGTCAGCGAAATCGTGCCCCGCATCGGCACCAGCTTGCACATCACGTTCACGCGGTCGAGCGGAATGTCCAACACCCGGCCCACGTCCTTGAGCGCGGCCTTTGCGGCGAGGGTGCCGAAGGTGCCGATCTGGGCGACCGACTCGCTGCCGTACTTCTGCTTGACGTACTGGATGACCTTTTCGCGCCGCTCCTGGCAGAAGTCGATGTCGATGTCGGGCGCTTCGGACCGGTTGGGGTCGAGGAAGCGCTCGAAGAGTAAGTCGTAGTCGAGCGGATCGACGTGACTGAGCCACAGGAGGAAGCAAACGATGGAGCCGCAGCCCGACCCCCGGGCCGAGCACGGGATGCCTTGTTCGCGGGCGAACCGGACGAAGTCCCAGACGATGAGGAAGTAGCCGGCAAAGCCCATGCGGTTGATGATGCCGAGTTCGTGGGCGAGCCGGTCCCAGACCTCCGGCCGCGGGTCGTCGCCGTAGCGCTCTTTGACGCCCTGCTCGCAGAGGAGCCGCAGATACCCCTCCTGCGTGTGCGGCTCCGGCTGCTTGAAAATCGGGAAGTGCCGCTTCTTGAAGTCGATGGAAATATCGACGTTCGAGGCAATCGTGTGACTACGGGCGACCGCGTCCTCGAATCCGGGGAACAGGCCGTACATGTCTTTCGGCGACCGCACGTAATACGGGTTCGGTAAACGGCCCTCAGGGTACTGTTTCTTGTGCGGGTCGCGCTTCTTTCCGGTGTTGATGCAAAACAGCACGTCGTGGGCTTCGGCGTCCTCGGCGCACAAGTAGTGCGCGTCCGAGGTGGCGACCAACGGCACGCCGACCTTGGCGGCAATCTCCACGGCGACCGGCGTACACTGGTCCTGCAAGTCGATGCCGTTGTTCTGTAACTCGACGTAGAAGTCGTCCTTGAATACGCTCTGATACCACTGCGCCAACTTCGTGGCGTCGGCAATGCGATCCTTCAGGATGAGCTTGTTGAACTCGCCGGCGAGGCACCCGCTCAGGCAGATCAGTCCCTCGCTGTGGGCGGCCAGGATTTCGGCGTCGATGCGCGGGTTGTAATAGAAACCTTCCAGGAAGGCGATCGACGACAGCTTGATGAGGTTCTTGAACCCGGTGTTGTTTTTGGCCAACAACGTCAGGTGGCTGTACGCCTCGCCCTGCCGTGCGGCCTTCTTCTCGCGGCGGTCCCCCGGGGCGACGTAGGCCTCGTACCCGATGACCGGGTTGACGCCGTTGTCCTTGCACGTCTTGTAGAACTCGATCGCGCCGTACAGGTTGCCGTGGTCGGTGATGGCGAGCGCGTCCATGCCCAGCTTCTTCGTCTGCTGGACCAGTTCCGGGATGCGGTTGGCCCCGTCGAGCAGCGAGTAGTGCGTGTGCAGGTGGAGGTGGGCGAACTTGCGGTCGGACATCGAGTGGCGTCTCCGGGGAGTCCCCGTATTTTACGGGCCGCGCGGGATACCGTGCGAGTCGCCGGGTGCCAAGACGAAACAACCCGGCGGTTGGGCCGGGTTGTGCGGGTTGGCGTCGAAAACCGGAGGTCAGTTCCGCGGCTCCGGCTCCGCGACCATGCGGCCGAACCGGGCCAACAGCATTTGCACGGCCTGGATGGTCTGCCACTCGTTGAAGCCGAGCTTGACCTCGGTGCCGTCCTCGTTCGCGTCGATGTTCTCGACGGAAATCGTCACCCCGCGGTGCAGGTAGTCGAAGATCTCGGCGAGGCGGGCGGCCTGGGCACCCGACAGTTTGTTGGGCATCGGCGGAATGTCTTCGTCCCGGGCGCTCCACTCGGGGGGGAGTTGTGCGTCGGTCTTCTTCAACGGCAGTTTCCCGCGGCTGCTGGCCTCGGCCAGTTCGTTCGCGCGGATCGTTTGAACGCCGCCCCCGGTGCCGGCCGACGCCTTCGAGTACGACACCCGGCGGGCCTCGATTTCTTCCATCGTGCCGTACAGCAGCATCGTCCGGCCGATGGACAGTTGGTCCCCGGCGCGGAGCCGGCGGATCTGCACCGTGGCCCCGTTGACGCGGGTGCCGTTGGTGCTATCGAGGTCGGTGAGGATCGTGTCGCCCTCGTCGAACTGAATTTTGGCGTGGTAGCGGCTGACCCGTTCGTCGTTCAGCCGGAGGACGTTCCCTTCTTCCCGGCCGATCGTGACGGGCACCGGCAGGTCGCGGAAAACGCGGCCTTTATCGACGCCTTCGAGGACGAGAAATGTGACGGTTGTCATGGGGGGTCCTGGAGTGGCCGCAGGGTCCGGTAGGGGTACAAATCAGTTCACACTGTTTTAGCACACGGCCGGCGAGGAAGCGTCACGACAATCTCGGAAACCCCGAGTCGAGTGGATTTCGCGGTAACTCCAACTTACGCACTTCTATTGTCGGCGATAAATCTCGACTGGGAAGCGAAAACTGCGTGAATCTGCCGCAGAATGGCAACCCCGCCCCCGTCCGCGCGAACGCTCGTTCCGGCGCGTAACCCACGGAACCAGGTCATTTGCCGTTTGGCGAACTGCCGGGTTCGCGTCTGAATTGCCGCCGTCGCCACGGCCAACGTGACCTCGCCCCGCAGCACGCTCCTCAACTCAGGATACCCGAGTGCCTGCCCCGCCTCCCGGCTCAGCGGCTCCGGGAGAGCTTCGAGTTCGCGGACCTCGTCGAGCCATCCGGCCGCTAACATCGACGCGACGCGGTGATTGATGCGGGCGTAAAGTTCCGGCCGGGGCCAGTCCAGGATGACGCACGGTAACGCGGTCGGCGGGGGGCGGTTCTCGCCGGGGACGCTGAACGCCGGGTTGTCCCACGTCTGCTGTAAGGCGCTGATCGGCCGGCCGGTCAACGCGAACACTTCCAGTGCCCGCGCGACCCGGCGCACGTCGTTGAAGTGCAGCCGGGCCGCCGTCCGGGGGTCGCACTGGCGCAACCGTTCGAGTGCGGCGGGGCGATCGGCCTCCGCTTCGGCTTCGAGCCGGGCGCGCAACGCGCTGTCCGACGGCGGGCCGTCGAACAGGCCGCACATCAGCGCTTTCAAGTAGAACGGCGTGCCACCGACGAATAGTGGCCGCTTGCCCCGACCGCGGATCGACTGGCACGCCTCGTCCGCCGCCGTCAGCCACCAGGCGACGTTGGCCGACTCCCACGGTTCCAGCACGCTGACGAGGTGGTGGCGGACGCGGCGCAACTCGTCGGCCGTCGGCTTGGCGGTGCCGATGTCCATCCGCCGGTAGACGGTCATCGAATCGGCCGCGACGATCTCGGCGTTCAACGCTTCGGCGAGGTCGAGGGCCAGCGAAGTTTTGCCCGACCCGGTGGGGCCGGTGAGCACCAGGGCGTCGGCGAAGCTGGCGGGGGTGGGCGGCATCCCGGTATGTTATCAGTAACCCGAACGCCCCGAGGACGACCGCGTGAACCTGCCCGACGGCGTGCTGCTCCTCAACCCCGCCGTGCCGCGCGGCGGCTACCGCGCCGCGATGTTCGACTTCGACGGCACGCTGTCGCTGCTGCGCGAGGGCTGGTCTCGCCTCATGGCCGAACTGGGCCGCGACCTGATCCGCGAGCGGAACCTGCCCGCGCCGCCGGACGCGGAGTTGCTGCCCGAATTGGAGCGCGAAGTCTTGCTCCTGAGCGGCAAGCCGTCGATCTTCCAGATGCGCCGACTGGCCGAGGACATCGCGGCTCGCGGCGGCGACGCCCCCGACCCGGAGGAACTGCTCGTCGAGTTCCACCGGCGGCTGTTCGCGGCCGTCGGGCACCGCAAGGAACTCGTCCGCCAGGGCCAACCGTGGACGCCGCGCGGCACGCACGAACTGTTGCGAAATTTGAAGCGCCGCGGCGTGGCGCTTTACCTGGCGAGCGGCACCGCCATCACGCACGTCCGCGAGGAGGCCGACCTGCTGATGGTCGATCACTTCTTCGGCGAGCGGTTTTACGCCCCCGCCCCGGACTCGACCGACTTTCGCAAGGCCGATGTCGTCACCCGCATCCTGCGCGAGCAGGGCATCGCCGGCCGGCAACTCCTCGGCTTCGGCGACGGCTACTCGGAGACGGTCGAGGTCAAGCGCGTCGGCGGCACGGTCGTCGGCATCGCCAGCGAGGAGCCGCCGCGGACCGGCCTGCACGGCTTGAAACAGTCGATGCTCACCGAACTCGGGGCCGACCTGATCGTCGCCGATTACGCGACGCAGGCCGACCTCGTCGCCTGGCTCTTCGAGGACGCCTGATGCCATTCCCCCAATTCGACCGCAGTCGCCTGGTCGTCAAGCCGCTCGCGGAGCGGCAACACGACTTGTCGCTCGACGTGATTCAGCCGCTCGACGCGCCGGTGACGTTCGCGCACCCGTCGCTCGACATCCTGGGCCGCCGACTAAAGTCGGCGCGGGCCAACGACGCGGCCCGCATCCTGATGATGGGCGGGCACGTCATCCGCGCAGGCACGCAGCGCTACCTCATCGACCTGATGGACCGCGGGCTAATCTCGTTGATCGCCATGAACGGGGCAGGGCCGATTCACGACTATGAATTCGCCCTGATCGGCCGGACGACCGAGAGCGTCGCCCGATACGTCCGCACCGGCGAGTTCGGGTTGTGGACCGAGACCGGTCGCATGAATGACCTCATCGCCGCCGGCGTGAAGGACGGCCTCGGCTACGGCGAGTGCCTCGGCAAGGCGATCCACGAGGGGCCGTTCCCGCACAAAGACATCAGCATCCTGGCGGCCGCCTACCGCCGCGGCGTGCCGGTGACCGTCCACGTCGGCATCGGCTACGACATCCTGCACGAGCACCCGAACGCCGACGGCGCAAGTCTCGGCGCGGCGAGTTACACCGACTTCCTGATCTACGCCGAACACGTCCGCTCACTCGAAGGCGGGGTCGTCTTGAACTTCGGCACCGCCGTCATGGGGCCGGAAGTGTACTTGAAGGCGCTAGCGATGGCGCGCAACCTGGCGCACCAGTACGGCGCGACGATCACCGACTTCACGACGGCCGTGTTCGACCTGCTGCCGCTCGACGACGACTTCCGCAAGCAGGCTCCGAAGTCCGACCCGCGCTACTTCTACCGGCCGTGGAAGACGATCCTGGTGCGAACCGTCGCCGACGGCGGCGAGAGCTTTTACGTCGCCGGCGACCACTGTGAAACGGTGCCGGCACTCTGGAAAGCGGCCATCGGTTGAAGAGACCTCACCCCCCGGCCCCCTCTCCGAAGCGGAGAGGGGGAGCAAGTGGGTCCAAGTCGTTGGTAGCAAACCGCTTGCTCCCCTCTCCGCGTCGGAGAGGGGGCGCAAGAGTGTTTCAGTCGTTGGTTGAGACCCGCTTGCTCCCCTCTCCGCGTCGGAGAGGGGCCGGGGGTGAGGTCTCTTCACGCCTTCGCCACCGCGATCGTCAACGCATGGCCCTCGACGCTCGCCGTCGTCGTGAAGCCTTCGACGCTCGCCGGCCAGGCGACCGCTTGGACCTCGCCGGCGATCGTCGCGCGGTGCGTGACGATGGCCGCTTGCAGGTCGGCGTTTGCCGTCGTCAGTACCAGGGCGATCTTATCCGACACGTCGAGGCCGGCTTCTTTGCGGGCGTCCTGCACGAAGCGGACGACCTCGCGGGCTAACCCTTCGGCTTTCAAGGCGGGGGTGATGCGGGTGTCGAGCGCCGCCTGGGCCAACTTATCGATGACCCCGGCGAAGCCCGGTTCGGCGGTGAACTCGAAGGTCAGGTCGCCGGCGACGAGTTCGACCCCGGCGACGGTCGCCGAGCCGTGCCGCAACCGCGTCTGCAAACCGACCGCGTCGGTCGTAGCGAGTTCGACCTCGGCGTCCTTGAGTTTCGGCCCGAGCTTGGTGGCCGCCGTCTTCTTGTTGAGTTTCACGCTGGCCTTGAGCAGCGGAACCCAATCGTCGTGCAGCGTCAACGCCTTGATGTTCAACTCGTCGCAGACCAGCGGGGCGAACAGTTCGACGGCGCGGCGGTCCGCCCCGTGTTCCGAGGAGACGACCAACCCGGCCAGCGGTTGCCTCACGCGGACCTTGGCGGCGTTCCGTGCGGCGTGGCCGAGGCCGACGATACGCAGCACGGCGTCCATGTCCGCCGAGAGTTGCGGGTCGCTCAGCATCGCGTCGGCCGTCGGGTAGTCGAGCAAGTGGACCGACTGGGCGTCGTGGTCGGTACGCAGGTTTTGCCACAGCGTCTCGGCCAGGAACGGCACGCACGGCGCGATTAGTCGCGCGAGCGATTTGAGTACCGTGTACAGCGTCTGGTACGCGGCCAGCTTGTCGGCCCGGCCGGCCGCGTCGAGTTCGGCGGACTTGCTCCAGAAGCGGTCGCGGTTCACGCGGATGTACCAGTTCGACAACTTGCCGTCGACGAACTCCTCGCAGGCGAGCGCGAACCGCATCACGTCGTAACCGGTGAACGCCTCGTGGGCCGTCGCCGTGAGAGTTTGCAGGTCGGACAGAATCCAGCGGTCGATGGGGCGGCGGTCGGCCACAGGCACTTCGGCCGCGGCGGGGTCGAAGCCGTCGAGGCGGGCGTAGTTCACGAACAGGGCGTAGCAGTTCCACAGTTTCAGGACGAACTTGGCCCGCACCTCGTCGGTCGGTTCGGGGCCGAAGTTCAGGTTGTGCGCCGGGGACTGACGGCAGTACAGCCAGCGGATCACGTCGGCACCGATCGCCTTGTACTTCGCCGTGAACCGCTTCTTCGGCTCGCCCTTCACTTCGACCGGCGATTCGGTCAGCGTGAGGAAGCCTTTGGGCAAGTGCTTCGCGGCGGCCTTGGCGTCGTCCTTGGGCGACAGATCGGTGAAAAGTTCGTAGCCGTCGTCGGCCGCGCCGATGAACTCGACGGAGTTGCCGTCGGACTTGTGCATCGGCTTGCCGAACTGGTCCTGGACCGTGGCGAAGCCGAGCAGCGTGCGGAACGGGGCCTCGCCGTCGCCCATCATCGTCGAGAGGGCGAGGAGCGCGTAAAACCAGTTGCGGAACTGGCCCGGAAAGCTCTCCGTGATGAAGTCCGCCGGGTACCACTTCCGCCAGTAGTCGCGGTCGGTCGCAAACTTCAGCGTGCTGAAGGCGACGATGCCGGCGTCGAGCCAGGGGTTGCCGACATCGGGGACGCGGCGCATGCGGTTGCCGGTGCGCGGGTTGACCAGCACGAGTTTGTCGATCCACGGCCGGTGCGGCGTGTGCCCGACGAACTCGTCCCACCCCTCGACGGCGCGGGCCTGCAACTCCTCCAGCGAGCCGATGACTTCAAATTGCGTCGGGTCGCATTCGTCCACCCAGATCGGCAGCGACAGGCCCCAGTAGCGCTTCTTCGAGATCATCCAGTCGCCCATGTTGCGCAGCCAGTCGCGCTCGCGGGCCTTGCCGTTGACGCTCTCCGGGAGGAACGTGACCTGGTCGGCGACCGCCATGATCTCGCCGCGGAAGCCGGTCTCGGTCAGCCGCTCGCCCATGTTGATGAACCACTCGTCCACGAGCCGGTAAATCAGCTCGGACTTGCAGCGCCAGCAGTGCGGGTAGCGGTGGACGTAGCGCTCGACGGCGAACAGCCGGTCGCGCGCCTTCAACTCCTCGAAGATGAGGTCCACCGTCGCGGAGTCGGAGGCGAGTAAGCCGGTGAACGGGCCGAAGCCGTCGGCGAAGCGGCCGTCGTCGTTGAGCGGCGCGACGGGCGGCAGGCCGTGCTGCTTGCCCCAGGTGAAGTCGATGCCGCCGCACCCGGGGGCGGTGTGGACAATGCCGGTCCCCTCCCCCTCGGTCACGTCGTCGCCGCCGCTGACGACCCGGTGCGCCGCCTTCGCGCTCACCGCCGGGCACCAGCCGTTTTGCCGGACGATCTTCGAGACTTCCTCGGGGAAGCCGTAGGGCGAGTTGGCGGCCGGCAGGTCGTCGAACGGGCCGTCGTAGGCCCAGCCCACCATCTCCTCGCCCTTCACCTCGCCGACGACTTCGACCGGCTCCTTGCCGGCCTTCGACTTGAACATCTGCTCCAAGCTCACGAGGTGCGGCACCTCTTTGAGCCAGTCGCGCTTGCCCTTCGCCGGCCCGGCGTCCTCGTCGGCGTCGGTCGAACTCGCGGCCATGCGGTCCTGCTTGAAAACCCCCTTGGCGACGTAGTAGACCTCGCCCTTCAGCCGCACTTTGAGGTACGTCAGCTTCGGGTTGACCGCCGCGCCGACGTTGCTGGTGAGCGTCCAAGGGGTCGTCGTCCAGGCCAGCAGGCTCTCGCCGGGCCGGTCGCGCAGCGGGAACTTCACGAAGGCGGCGCGGTGCTCGACGAGCTTGTACCCCTCCTTCATCTCCATCTCGGAGAGGCCGACGCCGCAGCGGCCGCACCACGGCATCACGTCGTAGCCGCGGTAGACCATTTTGCGGTCGTGGCACTTCTTGAGGAAGCTCCAGATCGTCGTGTTGTTCGCCTCGGACATGGTGAAGTACGACTGCCGCTCGTCGGGCGGCTTGGCCCAATCGGCGTCGGTGCGGTCCCAGTTCATCCAGTAACCGAGGCGGATCGACTGCTCGGTCTGCACCCGCGCGAAGCGGTTCACCCGGGCGATGCACGCCTTGACGAAGAGATCGACGGACGCCTCGGGGTCGCCGGGGACGAGGTTCTCGATGTCCCGCTTGGACTTCAGGCCGAGTTCCTTTTCGACCTCGACCTCGACCCACAGCCCCTGGCAGTCGAAGCCTTGTTGGTAGCGGAGTTCGCGGCCGGTCATCGAGAAGAAGCGGTTGTAGGCGTCCTTGTAGGTGCGATTCCAGGCGTGGTGGACGCCCATCGGGTTGTTCGCCGTGATGGGGCCGTCGAGGAACGACCAGGTCGGCTTGCCGGCGTTCAACGCCTTGCGCTGCGCGAAGATGCCGTGGGCGTCCCAGAAGGCGAGAACGTCGCGCTCCAACTTGGGGAAATCGACCCGACTCGTCTCGACCTTCTCGAACGCCATCGGCTCGACCTCGCGCGGCAGGGGTGGACTTCACAGGTCATTAAACGGAAAGCCCCCGGCCAGTGAACTGGCCGGGGGCTTTCGGGTGCGGTCGCGCGATTAACCGCCGACGACGAACGGGTTGCCGCCCTTCGAGCCCGGTCCGCGGTCTTTGCCGCCCTTATCGCCCTTGCCGCCTTTGTCCGAACCCGTCCGGTCGCCGCCGGCAGACGAACCGCGGCCGCTGCTCGACCCGCGCTCGGCGGGGGATTTTTCGGCGAGGGATTCCTGGTCGCGCTTCTCGATGCCGAGGCGGTTGAACCTCAGCCACTCGTCGGCGGTCAGGTAGCCGTCGGCGTTCAGGTCCATCTCGACGAAGTCGGCCGACTTGCGGCCGTGCCGCCGCCACTCGTACAGGCCGATCATGCCGTCGCGGTCGTCGTCCATCTCGGTGAAGAACGCCGGTACTTCTTTGGGCAGCTTGCCGAACCGAGAGACGCTGACCCGCGTGGTGTCTTCCTCCTCGGCCCGGTCCCGGTTCCGGCCGCCCCCGCTCGGGGTGGGGTTGAACTCCTGTTGCGGAGTCACCATCATTCCGCCGCCGGGTCCGCCCGGGGCACCCACGCCGCCGCCGTTGGCGAACCGCTGGGACATTGCGGTCTTGTACTCGTTCGCATCGACCTTGCCGTCGCCGTTCGCATCGAACTGAGCGAACATCGGCTTCATCCGGTCGGACGCCTCGTCCATCGTCACGAACCCGTCCTTGTTCTTGTCCATTTCCTTGAAGCGTGAGTCCAGGAAGTCAGCCCCACCGGGAGCACCGCCGATCGCAGGTTGGCCAGGCACGGCCGAAGGGGCCGCACCGGGCGTGAACTGATTGCCGCCGCCCATTCCGCCGCGGCCACCGCCCGTGCCGCCGCCTTGTGCGACCCGCCGGGCGAAGTTGGCTTTGAACTGGTCCTTCGTGAGGATACCGTTGGCGGGGATGGGGTCGCCGTTCTTCTCCATCGAGCTCTTCATCCGCGGGTTCGTACTCAGGTCGATGCTGTCCTTGCCCTGCGACATGAACCCCCAAATTTGGTCCGGGTCGGGCGGGCCGCCGCCGAAACCACCGCCGCCGAAACCACCGCCGCCGAAACCTCCACGACCTCCGCCGCCGGGCGGGGGTTGGCCCTGCCCTTCGTCCGCCGACAACAAGATCAAGCCCGTGACGAGGACGGGGAACAGGAACCATTTCAACTGGCGGGCGGCGCGACGCATGGCGAGACTCCGGGGCGGGTTGCGTGAGCAACTCATCGAGATACTATAAGCTCAGTCGAAAAATCGAGTCAGCCCAATTCGCCCACGTCTCACCGCTCTTTCACGGGTGGCCCGGCGCGTCCGGCCCGCCGCGCGGAAACCCTAAGCCACCGGGTTGGTCAGTGTGCCGATGCCTTCGATGGTGATCTCAACCACGTCGCCGCTCGACAGCGTGAAGTCGTCCGGCGGCACGATCCCGGTGCCGGTAAGGAGAAATGCCCCATTGCGGAACTCGTTCTCCTTGAACAGCCACTCGGCCAAACTCTCCGGCGTGCGCGACAGTTGCGAGAGAGTCGTCGTCCCCTCGAAGCCGACGGCCCCGGCGCGGCGGATGACGAGGCGGATGGCGATGCCGTCGAGCGGCGGTAACTCGCCGACGAGAGTCACCACCGGGCCGATGGCGCACGAGCCGCGGTAGATTTTCGCCTGGGGCAAATAGAGCGGATTTTCGCCCTCGATGTCGCGCGAACTCACGTCGTTGCCGATGGTGTAGCCGACGATTTTGCCGGCCGGCGAAATCACCAGGGTGAACTCCGGCTCGGGGACGCTCCATTTGCTGTCGGCCCGGACGCGGATCGGCTCGCCGGGCGACGCGACCCGCTCGGGGGTCGCCTTCAGGAACAGTTCCGGCCGTGCGGCAGTGTACACCTTGTCGTAAAACTGGGCCGCACCGGCCGACTCCTCCTCGCGTGCGACCTTGCTGCGCTTGTAGGTCACGCCGGCCGCCCAGACCTCTTGCCGGTCCACGGGGTGCAAAAAGGTCAGCCCCGCGACCGGTTCAGCGACGGCGTTCGTACTCAGCGTCGCGGCGGTCGCGGCGGGGTCGGGCGAGTGCAATAGGTCCGCGAGTGTGGCGAAGCCGCCGGCCGCCAGACCGACTTCGTGGGCGTGGCCGTTGTGCAGTCGAACGACGGCCACGCGGCCGTCGGGTCGTCGGATTTTCGCCAGGGGCATCGGGGGACTCCGTTGAGAGAGGCTGGTGGTCGGTGTTCTACAACGTGCCCCGTCGCCGACCAAACCCGCGTCGCCCGCCGGCCACCGCGTCCGTATCGTGATTGGGTTCCCGACGCCCCGGAGAGTTGCCCCGGCATGGATGATCTGCTCGCCAAAATCGGCGTGATCGTGCGCAAGGTCTTCGACCTCGACAACCCGCTCGCCTTCCTCAACCCCGACGTGTGGCGCGAAGTGCTCGGCCGGCCCGAAATGTTCTGGGCGGCGATCGTCGTCCTCAACGCCATCGTGTTCACCGAGACCGGCCTGCTGATCGGCTTCTTGTTGCCTGGAGACTCGCTGCTGGTCGTTACCGGCTTCGTCGCCAGCCAGAGCGACTGGAGCCTACCGATTGTGATCGGCACGCTGAGTGTGTCGGCAATCGTCGGCGACAGCGTCGGCTACTGGATCGGGGCCAAAGCGGGGCCGCGCATCTTCTCGCGGCCCGACGGGCGGATTTTCCGCCAGTCGTACGTCCAGAGCGCGAAGGACTTCTACGACCGGCACGGCGGCAAGACGGTCATCCTCGCCCGCTTCGTGCCGATCGTCCGGACCTTCGCGCCGGTCGTGGCCGGGGCCGGCAAGATGAACTACCGCACTTTCCTGGCGTACAACGTCATCGGCGGGGTGCTGTGGGTGACGAGCATGATCCTGTTCGGGTACTTCCTGATCGACCTGATCGACCCCCTCTTGCAGCCGGTCTTCGGGCCGAAATTCACCATCGCCAAGCACATCGACAAGATCGCCATCGTCATCATCGTCGTGTCGGTCCTGCCGATGCTCGTGAAGGCCATGAACTCGTGGCGCAAGCCGAACACCAAGCCCGCCGCGACAACCGTATCCGTGTAACGTCTGTAATACCCGACACCCGACACCCCATACCCGAGGATGAAATGCCCGCCGTCGGCCTGAACACGTTTCTCCAAGGTCAACTCACCAGTCTTAAAGAGCAGGGCCTTTACAAGGCGGAGCGGCAAATCGCCACGCCGCAAGCCGCCGCGATCGCGGTCAACGGCAAGGCCGTCGTCAATTTCTGCGCGAACAACTATTTGGGCCTGTCGAACCACCCCGAGATCGTTGCCGCCGCCGAGGACGGGCTGAAAACCTGGGGCTACGGGCTGTCGAGCGTCCGCTTCATCTGCGGCACGCAGTCGATCCACAAAGCCGCCGAGGCGCACCTCGCCCGCTTCTTCGGCAAGGCCGACGCGATCTTGTACATCGCCTGTTTCGATGCCAACGGCGGGCTGTTCGAGCCACTGCTCGGCGAGACCGACGCGGTGCTTTCGGACGCCTTGAACCACGCCAGCATCATCGACGGCGTCCGGCTCTGCAAGGCGAAGCGGCTCCGCTACGCCCACAACGACATGGCCGACCTGCGGGCCAAACTCGTCGAGGCGAAGGACTGCCGGTTCAAGATGATCTTCACCGACTCCGTGTTCAGCATGGACGGCGACCTCGCCCGCCTGGCCGACATCTGCGAGCTGGCCGACGAGTTCGACGCCGTCGTCGGCATCGACGACTGCCACGCCACGGGGCACCTCGGGGCGACCGGCCGGGGCGCGGCCGAAGAGGCCGGCTGCCTCGACCGCATCGACATCATTACCGGCACTCTGGGCAAGACCCTCGGCGGCGGGGCCGGCGGGTTCACGGTCGCGTCGGCCGAGGTCGTCGATTGGCTCCGCAACCGCTCGCGGCCGTACCTGTTCTCGAACTCCGTACCGCCGAGTCTGGTCGCGGCGGGGATGAAAGCCCTCGACCTCGTGGAGACCGCGACCGAGTTGCGGGCCACACTGAAAGCGAATACGGCGCGACTGCGGGCGGGCCTCGAAGGGGCCGGGTTCACCGTCAAGCCGGGGCCGACGCCGATCCTGCCGGTGATGCTCGGGGACGCGACCGTCGCCGCCAGGATGTCCGAATTGTTGCTCGCCGCCGGGGTCTACGTCGTCGGCTTCAGCTTCCCGGTCGTCCCGCAAGGCCAGGCCCGCATCCGCATTCAGGTGTCCGCCGCGCACACGACCGAACAGATCGACCACGCCATCGCCGCCTTCAAAACGGCCGGTCGGGAACTCGGCGCGATCGGCTGACGGCGGTCTGCCGCGCCCGTTCTAGCGGGTGTAGCGGGGGTGACGGGGGTGACGCCGGGCGAACGCGAAACTCGGGTCGCGGCCGGTTGCACGGTGTTGTTGATTTGCTAGGTTATGTCAAACTCCGTCGCCCTGTGGCCCGGAAGGAGTGCCCGCCGTGACGACACTTGCGACTGCGAAAGGCTCGGGAATGGAAAAGTACCTTTGCTACGGTGCGCTCGGCGTCGCCGGACTCATGGGACTACTGTTCCTGCTCGACCTCGTCGTCGGCTTCCCGTTCGGCGGCGGCCCGTTCATCGCGCCCGACATCCTCGGCATCCTCGCCAGCGGGGTCGTCGGCTTCCTCGGCTTCAACGCCATGAAGGAACTCAAGTAGCCTTCGCCCGCGCGACCCGCACCATCTCTTCGATCAATCCTTCACTCGTGTGCGTCGTCGCCGTCCCCGCGACGCGCACGCCCTGCCCTTCGGCGACCGCCGCCGTTTCGGGACTGATGGCGATGAGTTGCGTCTCGCCGCGCTCGATGCGGCCCAGGATCGTCGCGTCCATGGCCGCGAGCAAACTCCGCGCGATGTTGGCACTGCTCAACGGCACGAAACTCACTTCCCCACGCCGGAGCGCGTCCATCGGCGCGGAGGCCGGGTCCAGCACGTTCACTTGCGTGTAGACGGTCACCTGTTCGACGTGGGCGATCTCCGCCAGGCCCGTGCGCAACTGTTCACGCCCTTGCTCGGCCCGCGCCAACAGTAAGCGCTGTCCGCGAACGTGCGACGCAAGGGCCGCGACGAATCCTTCGGAGCGGACCGACGTTTCGGGCACGAGGTCCGGGGTGATGCGGTACTCGCGCAGGGCCTCGGCAGTCTTCGGGCCGATCGTGGCAAGTCGCACGCTGCCGAAGTCGCGCAGGTCGCGGCCCACGGCTTCGAGTCGCTTGACGAACCCGTGGACGCCGTGGGCACTGCTGAAAATCAGCCAGTCGTACTGCCTGCCGCGCAGCTTGCACAGAGCGGCGTCGAGCGGGCCGAAATCGTCCGGCGGGCGAATCTCGACGGTCGGCAGCACGAGCGGCACCGCGCCGAGCCGTTCGAGTTTGCGGACCATTCCCTCGACTTGATCGCGCGGCCTGGTGACCAGTACGCGGCGACCGAACAGCGGCTTCTGCTCGAACCACGAACTGGCGGCACGCAGGTCGATCACGGGGCCGATCAGGATCAACCCGGGCGACTCCAGGCCGGCCTGCCGCCGCGCGCGTTCGAGGTTGTGCAGCGGGGCGAAAGTGGTCCGCATGTTGCCCATGCTGGCCCGCTCGACGATGGCCGACGGCGTGTCGGGGTCTTTACCGTACTTGACGAGTTCGGCGACGATCAGCGGTAGGCGGGCGATGCCCATGTAGATGGCGAGCGTGCCGGGGAAGCGGGCCAGCGCCTCCCAGTCGAGCTTGCCGCCGGGCCGCGCGGGCAGTTCGTGCCCGGTGATGAGGGCTACCGCGCTCGCCTGGTGGCGGTGCGTCAGCGGGATGTCGAGGAAGGCGGCGGCGGCGAGCGCGGCCGTCACGCCGGGCACGACCTCGTAGGGGATACCGGCGAGCCGCAGGGCTTCGGCCTCCTCGCCGCCACGGCCGAAGACGAACGGGTCGCCGCCCTTCAACCGGACGACGATCTTCCCCGCGGCGGCCGCGTCGGCCATCCTCTGAAGCGTGTACGGCGTGCGGTCGGCGGTCTGCCCCGGCAGGTCGCGGACGCACAGGCACTCGGCGGCCGGGTTGGCGAAGTCGAGGATGCGCTTCGGCACGAGTTGGTCGTACAGCACGATGTCGGCGGCGGCCAACAACTCCGCCGCGCGGAGGGTGAGCAGGCCGGGGTCGCCGGGGCCGGCACCGACGAGGAAAACGTGGGGGTCGGCGGTCGTCATGCGGCCATTATAAGCGCGGGCCGTCCGGCGGACCGTCCCCGGCGACTCCTTCGACCGTCAGGCGGAAGCAGGCCCCGGTGCCGCCGTCGGCCGGGCGGTACGTCAACCGGCCGCGCAACTGGTCCGCCCAGTGCCGGGCCAGCGCCAGGCCGAGGCCCGCGCCGCCGACGGCCGCGGCCTCGGCCCGGTCGCCGCGGCGGAACGGCTCGAAGACGCCGCCGCGCTCGGCGACCGGCACCCCGGGGCCGCGGTCCTCGACTTCCAACGCGACCCGCCCGCGCTCGTCGGGCCTGGCCCAGAGCCAAATGCGGCCGTCGGCGGCGTCCCGCGAATACTTGCGGGCGTTGTCGATCAGGTTGCCCAGCACCTGCTCGGCCATGCCGACATCGACGCGCACGCACTGCCCCGGCGGCACGAGCGAATGCACCAGAAGCGTCTTGCCGTCGCCCGCACAGCGTTGCGTCCAAGTCTGCTGCACGGCGCTCAACAGGTCGTTGACGGGGACCGACTGGAGCGGAGTTTGGACCCGGCGGTTTTCGAGCCGGGCGAAGTCGAGGACGTTTTCGACGAGCCGGTGCAACCGTTCGGACTCGCCCGCGAGCGTCTGCAAATACTCCTTCCGCTTGGCCACGTCGCCGTCGAGCAGGCCGGACGTGAGCAGGTCGAGGTACAACCGCAGGGTCGTGAGGGGCGTGCGCAGTTCGTGCGTGACGGCGGCGACGAAGCGGATGCGCCGCTCGCTCAAGTCGAGCAGCGCGTGCCCGCCGAAGCCGACGGCGGCGACGGCGAGCAGCACCGTTGCCCACGAAATCAGCAGGGCGAGCCGGAGCGGGGTGACGCCGAGTGGGGTCGGGTCGGGGGCGTCGCCTGGGTCGAGTTGCGCGGGCAACGCGGTCATGGCGCGCTCGGGCGTCAGCGACTCTGCGGCGAGGACTGGCGTTAGCACGGCGTTCGGGAAGAGGTCGGCGACCTGCTCACGCAACACGGTCTGGACTCGCGGCCAGTCGAGCAGCACCCCCTGGTAGACGGTCTTCGCTTCGAGGTGGGCGGCCCGCACCAACACCAGGCGTTCGCGGCCGTCGGTTCCGGCCAACCACTCGGCCCGCATCGGCCCGACGTGGACGGCGACCGGCGGCAGCGTCGGCGGCCCCTTGCGCACGGCCCGGCCGGCGGCGATCACGTCCTCGGACAGCGTCACGACGCCGTTGCGGGCGACTGCCGAGTCGAGGGTCGAACTGTTGTTGAACCCCATCCCCCCCCCGGCCTGTGAGTTCCCCAGCCCGTTGCCCGCTTGTCCGAACTGGCCGCCGCCGAACCCGCCGCCGTAGTTCTGACCGCCTTGCCCCCCGTTGAACCCGCCGCCGCCGAAGCCGCCTTGCCCCCCGCCGAAGCCGCCTTGCCCCCCGCCGAAACCGCCACTGGGATTGACGGCCCCGGACGCGAAGCCGGGCCGTTCCAGCAACTGCTTGCTCGCTCGAACGCGGGCGTTGTACTCGTCGGAGTTATTCGCCGGAATCGGCACGGCCTGTTGCGTCGCGGGCGCTACCGGAACCTGGGGTGAGCTTCGATTGCCGAGGTTGAAATTGTTCCCCGCGCTATTCGTCGGGTTTCCCGCGTCCGGCGGAACGACGGTCGCGTTCGAGCGGCCGACCCCGGCGACGGCTTCGGGGGCGACGCGCGGCCGGAGGGGGTTTTCGCGGCCGGCGTCGGCCGATGCGTTTGCCCCGCGGGCTTCCGATGCGGCCATGAGATCGGCGACGGCGTCGAGCGGCTTGGGTAGGCTCGGTTCGGCCGCACCCGAGACCGGCACGACGAACGCGCCTTCGAAACCCGTCGCCGGGTTGCGAACCGCCAGCCGCGCGACGGTCTGCGCGACGGGGAACCCGGACCGCAGGTCGGTCAAAAGTTGGCCGCGTTCGGCCGTGACGTTGGTGAGGCCGACGGAATTGCGGAGCGAATCGGCCAACTCGACCGGGAGGACTTGCGGCGAGGTCCAACCGGCGTCGGCGTCGAGTTGAAAGTGCAGCAGCATCCAGTCGGGCAGATCGGTCGCGAGCAACGGCGACGGCAGCCGGATGCCGTTCCCGGGTTGCGGCGGGCCGTTGAGGTCGAGTGCCGGGAAGGCGGCGTGCAACGTCGTGTAGTGGGCGTAAGGGCGGCTGTTTTCCAGCGCAATCGCCGGGAAAAGTTGCCCGTCGAGCCGCCACAGGGCGAGCCGTTCTTTGCCGGCGACTTCGGACGCGAGGGCCGCCCGGCGCTGGGCCGCTTCGACGGACAGAGCCGCCGCGGTCACCCACGCCAGTCCGCCCAGCACGAGGGCGACCAGGCCGGCGTACAACGCTTTCGCGGCGGGGGGATTCAACAGGCGGCCGGGGATTCTCACGGCGTTCCCTCCGGCAGTGTTAGCCCGGGGCCGGCCATGTAGCCGTGCGAACGGACGGTCAGGATCGTCTCCGCCGGGTCGCCGCCGGCGGGGTCGCGGAGCTTGCCGCGCAACCGGGCGACGTGCATGTCCACGGTCCGCGTTTCGAGGCCGGCCGTGCCGATGCCCCAGACGCGGCCGAGGATTTCTTCCCGGGCCACGGCACGCTCGCGGTGTTGCAGCAGGTACGTCAAAATCGCGGCCTCCGTCTCGGACAGTTCGCACCGCGTGCCGCCGGCCCAGCGGACCTCGCGGCGGGCCAGATCGACCGTGCCGCCGGGGACGCCGACGTGCGCGAACGCCTCAGGTTTGCGGGTCGTCCGGCGGAGGACGGCCTCGACGCGGGCCAACAGTTCGCGGGCACTGAACGGCTTGACGACGTAGTCGTCCGCCCCGAGTTTCAACCCCTTAACGCGGTCCTCCTCGGTGCCCCGCGCCGTCAGGATGATGACCGGCCGGTCCGGGTGCGTGCGGCGCAACTCGGCGAGGACTTGCAGGCCGTCGCGCTTCGGCAGGAGCAAGTCGAGCAGCACCAGATCGACGCCACCGGCCGACGCCTCGATCAACCCGGCGATACCGTCGGCCGCCTCGGCCACGTCGTACCCGGTGAGCCGCAGCGCGTCCACGACGCCCCGGCGGATGGCCGGTTCGTCCTCGACGACGACGATGCGTACCTTCGACATGGTGAGCGGCTTCGGGGATGGAGGTTATTTGGCCAGGATCGCACCGATGTTGACCGACTTCTCGAACTCCATTTTGTACTCGTAGTCGATGCTCAGGGCCTTGTCGCCGTTCTGCTTGGGATCGACCTTCACGTCCCAGCGGAGCAGGTTCTTCGGCCGCTCGTCGCGGGCGTAAAGCGTGTCCTTGCTCAGTTCGGTCTCCCCCTTCAACATCATGACGGCGATCGTTTGCGACGCCTCGGCGAACGGCATCCGGTCCACGACTTGCACGTCCACAGGGGTCGCCTTGTAGCTGGTGAGCAGGATGCGGTACTTGAAGTTCAGGACTTGGTTGCCGCCCTGGGTGGTCCGCGTCTTGTCCATCAGCTTGCGGGACACTTGCAGTTGGGGATCGACGCCGAAGCCCAGGGTGAACGGCTTGCCGATGGCGACGAGCGGCATCCGCGTCTGGCCGACGAAGTCCGTGCCGAGGTACATCGTCGCCTCGCCGGCGAGCAAGATCATCTCGGTCGTGTTGGTCAGGTCGGCGATGCGGTAGACGTTGCTCGTCAGCAGCGGCACGGCCTTGTAGTAGAACCGCGAGGCCAAGTCGAGCTTGGCGATTTCGATGATTTGGTCGTCGCTCCGGGACGGCAGCGACAGCCTGGTTTTGAGGTGGTAGTTGACGCTCGGGCCGTCGATGTCCGTGGTCACGGCGAGCTTGCCGACTTCCTCCTTGGTGGCGAGCAGGTCGCGGTACTGGTCGATGGCGGCGGCGCTGTTGGCGTAGTTGACCCCGTTGACGGCGTCCTTGTTGTTGAACGAGTTCAGGGCCTGCGACCGGTTCGCCCGGGACTGGTCTTCGAGGCTCTTCAAGTACGAGGTCGAGGACGGCATCCCGCCACCTCCGCCGCCGGGCATCCCGGGCGCTTGAGCAGCGAGCGGGTTCGTGGGAATGGGAACTCCCTGGCCGCCGATGCCCAATTGGCCACCGCCGAAGCCGCCCTGGCCACCGCCGAAGCCGCCGCCGCCGAAGCCGCCCGGGTTGGACGCGCCGGGCATTCCCGCGACGGCGATTTCGAGGCTCCGCAGGTCGGGGGGTGAGGCGTTCAACAGCGGCTGTGCAGTCGAGAGGACGACGTTGACGTTCGCCCAGTCTTCGCCCGTCTGCTGGCTCACCGTGGCGAGGTAGTCGATCGTCACCGGGTCTTTGTCCTTCGTGCCCGCGCGGAGCTTGTACTGCGGCCGCCAGGTGACGTTACTGACGAGGTAGTTCAGGCGGATCGTCGCCGGCCCGGCCTTGGTCTTCTCGAGGACGATGATCGCGTCTCGCTCCGTCCGCGAAGTGCCCCCGGCGACTTCGCCGAGCCGCCGCTTGGTGAACTCGGTTTCCTCGGAAAGCGTTTCCATCTGCTGCTTCAAGGCGACCTCTTCCTTGGCCGCCTTGACGCGGGTCTCGCGGACGAAGGTCACGAGCGATAGGGTTTTCTCGGCGTCGAGTTGGCCCTTCTCGGTCAGCGTGGCCAGGGTCGCGGCGGTGAACCCTTCGAGCTTGCCGAGGAACGCCGTGTTCGTTTCGAGCGCCTTGGCGTCCGCCTGGATCGCCTGAAGTTTGCGGCCGTTCTCCTTGATCTTGGCTTCGAGCTTGCGGACTTCTTCGCGGTTGTCCTCGCTGATCGCCCGGGTGCGATAGCGGGTGCTCAAAACGCGGACGCCGTCGGCCCCCTCGGCGTACAGTGACGTGCTCATGGTGCTGGCCGGCAGCGGCGTGACGGTCACTTCGACCGTCCCGACCGCGTCCGGGGCGGTCACTTCGCGGGTGACGAGCGCGGTGTTCTGGTAGACGGTGACGCCGACGACTTTACTCGCCGCGCCTTTCAGGTCGGCCTTCGGCTCCTGGGCGACGCCAGAGGACGCGGCGGGAAGTGCGAGGCAGAACAAGACGAGCAGTCTGACGGGACGCATCGGGGCGACCTCCGGGGGAGTGGGGCACGCGGGGATTGTAACCCGGCCGGGTCGCACCGTGGGTAACGGCGGTGTAACGGCCTCGTCGGAGCCGCAAGTTTCCGCGCTAACTCAGCCGGCAGAAGACCGCTTTCAAGTACCGGCCTTCCTGGACGTGCGCGAGGTACGGGTGGTCGGCCCCGGCCCCGCTGATCTTGAAAATGAGCGCCGTGCGACCGGCCTGCCACGCGGCCCGGCGGATCATTTCGAGGAAGTCCGGCTCGCTCACCAGGCCGGTGCAACTGCACGTCAGGAACAGGCCCCCGGGGGCGACGACCTGCATCGCCAGGCGGTTCATGTCGGTGTACTTGCGCAGCGCTAGATCGACCGACTCGCGGTCGCGGGTCAGCTTCGCCGGGTCGAGAATCACCACGTCGAAGCGCTCGCCGTTGGGGATCGCGTCGCGGAGCCAGGGGAACAGGTCGCTCTGGATGTAGCGGACGTTGACCTTATTGAGCTTGGCGTTCTCCTTGGCGACTTCGATCACCTCCTCGTCGAGGTCCAGGCCGACGGACTCGGTCGCGCCGTGGACCTTGGCGTACACGGCGAACCCGCCGGAGTTGCAGCAGATGTCGAGGACGCGCTTGCCGGCGCACAGTTCGCCGAGGAACTTGCGGTTGTCCCGCTGGTCGAGGAAGAACCCGGTCTTGTGCTTGCTGCCCGGGGCGACGCGGAACTTCAGGCCGTGCTCGGTGATCACACCGGGCTTCGGGGCCGGCGGGGCGTGGCAGTCGAACGACTCCTGCTTGGCAACGTGGTCCTCGGCGAACCAGTAGAACTGGCTGCCGGGGTACAGGCCTTCGAGGGCCTTGTGGATCGACTGCCGCAGGCGGAACATGCCGGCCGCGAAGTACTCGACGACGATCGTGTCGCCGAACCGGTCCACGACCAGGCCGCTCAGGCCGTCGGCCTCGGAGAAGACGAGGCGGTAGGCGTTCGTGACCGCGTCGAGTTTCACCGCGTCCCGGCGGAGGGCCACGGCGTCGCCGATCTTGCGGGCGAAGAAGGCGTCGTCGATCGCCTCGGCCGGGTCGCTGGTCAACACGCGCAGCGTAATGCGAGAGTGCGCGTTGTACAGGCCGCGGGCGCACCACTTGCCGCCGCGGTCGAGGATGTCCACGACCCCGCCGTTGGCGACGCGGCCGCTCGGCTTCTCGACCATCTTCTGGAAGACCCACGGGTGCGCGGAGTTCCGCTCGATCTTGAGCCGCACCGTCGGCAGCGGGCCGGTCTGGGGGCCGGACTGAGTGCCGGGGAATGGGACGGGGTGCGGGGCGTCGTCGGTCATCGGGTCTCTCAGGATTCGCTCAGGGTGCGGATGCGCTTGTTGATGTCGGTGTTCACCGAGTGGTACGGCACGGTCAGGTGGTTCGAGTCGAACAGGTCGGTCCGCAGCACCTCCACGTCGTCCGCGCCAATGGCGTTGGTGAAGATGGGCAGCAGGTAATCGACGCCGGTCTGGGACGGCCGCATCGCCTCCGGGTCGTAGAAGCTCGGGTGCATGAGGCGGGCGTGGATCAGCCCCCAGCGGTCGCGGAAGTCGTTGGCGAAGACGTGGCCCAGGTGCAGGCCCCGGGACCGCGTGTACTGCAACACCGCGACGGCGTTCATCCGGCCTTCGAGGAGTAGGTCCACCGAGTGGCCGCCGAGCATCGCGGCGTGGTAGCGGTCGAACAAGACCGGCCGGCCGCCGCGCTGGATGTGGCCGATCTTCCGCGTGAAGACCGCCGCGCGGGCCGACTCGTTCCGCCGCTTGCTCGTGAAATACGTGTCGCCCAGGCGTTCGATGAGGATCGCGCGGAGGGCCTCGCTCGCCCCGCTCAGGGTGACGTTGCCCGCGGGGTCCTGGGTCGCGTACTCCGCGCCGAGTTCGTGGCCCTCGTGGTCGATGATCCCCTCGCCGCAGACGATGACGACGTGCTTCTGCAGGTCGTAAATCTCGGTGACGCGCTCGACGAGCCGGTCCACATTCAAGCGGTGTTCGGGCACGAGCAGGAGGTCGGGCTGGCCGTACATGGCCCCCATCGCGATGTACCCCGAGTGCCGGCCCATGCACTCGACGATGGCGATGCGGCGGTGGCTCTCGGCCGTCGTGCGGACCCGCTGAACCCCGGTCGCGGCGACGAACACGGAGGTCGCGTACCCAGGGGTGACGTAGTTCACCATCTGGTCGAGGTCGAACCGGCCGGCGCGCTGCCGGCGGCCGTACCAGTAGCCGCCGTTCTCGACGACGGCCCCGCCGCTCGGGTCTGCGGGCGGCGGCGTCCCGGGGGTCGCCTCGCCGTACCGGACGTACTCGTCCGGCTCGGCCGGGTAGTTCAGCCCCAGGTCGTTGTCGATCGTCTTGGGGGCGAGTACGGTCGGCAGGTTCTCGCTGAGCGCCTGCATGGCGTTCAACGTGCCGTCGCCGCCGACGCAGATCAGGCCGTCGATTTGCAACCGCTTCAACCGGTCGGCGATCATGCCGATGGCATTCTTGTCGTCGGCGTCCACGTAATCGCGCGACGCCCCGAGGATAGTGCCGCCGTAACAGGGGTCGAGTTCGGGGATGGTCGAGTAGAGGGGGTTCAAGAGGACGTGCGGGACGCGGGGGTTGAACAGCGAGCTGAAGCCTTTGATGAACCCGACGACCTCGACGTGGCGCTGGTTGGCCCGGGTGACCGCGCCGTACACGGTGGCGTTCAGGGCGGGGGTGTCGCCGCCGGCGGTGAGTATTCCGATGCGTCGCATGGCCAGGCCTCCGGTCGCGTATCGCCCTACCGGTCAGGATAGCGACTCGCTCGACGGCAGGCGTGCCGTTGAGGTCACGGCCCGGCCATGAGGTACTCGCGGAGGACCGAATAGTAGCCTTCGCAGCGCGCGTTCCAGGCGTCCAGGTTGTCGGGCAAATACCACTGGAGCGGGCGGAATGTGACGACGACGGCGACGCGGTCGGCGTCGAGCTTCTCCATCTGCAAATCGACTTCGATCGGCTCTTTGCCGCGCGAGACCGAGGGAATGCGCAGCGAGGAGAAGAAATTCATCAGCCCGCTCTTCGAGGCGTTGGGCGGGGCCGACGGCTCTTTCCAACCCGACGGGAGTTCGAGGCGGACGCGGATGAACCCCGGCTCGGACGCGATCGCCAGGCCGTTCACGTCCTCGATGAAGCCGCGCAGTTTCGCGGCCGCGAGGCGTTCGGGGAGCATCGCCTCGAACTGGTCCGAAAGCACGAACTTGTCGGACTTGGTCGCCGGCTTGACTTTCGAGTCCTCAGCCAGGGTACACACGACGATGTCGTCGTCGTCGGCCCCCGGCTTTGTCCCGGACACCGGCTTGGTCGCCTCCCACACGTCGAACCCGACGGCCCGACTCAGTTGCCGGGCCATCTCGCGTGCCCCCGAGTGGCGTTCGCTGGGGTACTTACTGAGGGCGACCTGCACGACGCCTTCGACGGCCGCGGAGATTTCCGGGCAGCCGATGCGGTTGAACCGCGGCGGCGGCTTCTGCAGGTGCGCGGACAGGAGGTCGTCGGTGTTCGGGGCGTCGAACGGCAGCCGGCCGGCGAGCATCTCGTACATGATGACGCCGACGGAGTACAGGTCGCCCCGGGGATCGACGGCGTCGCCGCGGACCATCTCGGGGCTGACGTAGGCCGGGGTACCGCACGCGAAGACCGCCCCGTGCCCGGTCAATTCCGCGAGTTGAATGTGCGGCTTCGAGGAGAACCCTGCGAACCCGAAGTCCATGACCCGGACCGATTCGGCGGCGGTATCGAAGTCCATGACCATCAAGTTCGCCGGCTTCAGGTCGCGGTGGACGACCTGGGCTTGCTGGGCGGCGTCGAGGGCGTGGAGGAGCGGCCCGATGAGCCGCGCCATGCGGTCCTCGGTCAGCCGGCCGCACCGGGCCAGAACCGCTTCGAGCGTCACGCCGGGGATGAAGTCGAGGACCAGGCACGCGCCGAGGGGGTCGTCCAACGACGCCGCGTGCAGCTTAACGGCGTAGGGGTGGTGGAACCGCGACATCGACTTGACTTCGCCGTCGAAGAATTGCCGGAACCGCGGGTTGAGCTGGACGTGATCCTTGATCCGCTTGATGACGACGAGTTGCGAGTGGTCGCGGACGGACCGGCCGAGGTAGACGTGGGCGTTACTCCCTTCGCCGAGGAAGCGGACCGCCTCATACCGGCCGAGAAAGACCTTCCCGAGGATCGGATTCACGGCCGGGCCGGGGGAGGGCCGGGGCATCGAACCGGAGTCCGACGGTTTGGGTATTCGACCCGATAGACTGGGCAACCGCATCGTTCCGACACCTCGCCGTGGCGGCCGGACCCCAGGCCCGACACCATCCGGTCGAAAGCTAGTGCGGGAACGCCGCGTTGGCAAACCGGAGTCGCCCGACCGAATTAAGGAGTGGCGACGGAATAGCGAACGACGGCCGCGAATTCCGCCCCCGGGGCGAGAACGCACAGCCCCGCATCAATGCCGCGGGCGGATATGTTCAGCGCGTCCGTCGTGCAGGTGTACGGTTCCACGGCGACCGCCCGGCGGTGCGGCGGCGTGAACAGCAATAACTCGCGGAACGAGGGGTCGGCGGTGACCGTCACGACTTCCGGTGCTAGCGGGTGCGCCAAGGTTGCCCGCAATGACGGTTGGTCGGCCGGCTCCATCGGCAAGTCGCCGAAAAGGTGGTCGAGTACGATGTCGCCGATCGGCCGCGGCCGCGTGAAATCGTCCGCCGCCGGCGTCGGCACGTTCTCCCCCGTCGCCAGGCTGTTCTCGGCGACCCAGAGCGAACGGGCCGGAGCCTGGAGGACCATCGCATCGACCGGCTCGCCCGGCAGGGACGGCAGGCAGAAGTACGGGTGGTAGCCCAGGCCGAAGGGCACGTTGCCCGGCCCCGGATTCTGCACGCGGCACCGCACTTCGAGGGCCGCCGCCGTCAGCCGGTACGTCACCGTCAGCACCATATCGCCCGGCCAACAGGCGAACACGTCCGGCCGGTCCACGGAGATTTGAAACTGCCCGGTGACCTCCGCGGCGTCGGCCCCCGCGCTCGACCCGACGACCCGCCAGGCGCTCTTCGGCGTGAACCCGTGGATGGCGTGCTGCCCCGAGGTTTCGTTCAGCGGCAACTGGTACACTTTGCCCTCGAAGGTGAAGCGGCCGTGCTTCAGTCGGTTCGGGAAGGGGAACAAGATTGGGTGGCCGGAGCGCGTCGGCACGGGGTTCGTTTCCCAGTCCGGCGCTGTGTATAAGACCGGGCCGACGCCGCCGGACTTGGTGCGCACGGTCCAGCGGACGCAGTTGAACCCGAGGACCGGCCAGACCTCTGCCGTCGCGTGACCGGCGTCGTCGGCGAGGGTGTAAACGGTGCCGGTCGCCGCGCCGGCCCGGGCTTCGGTCGTCGTGATTCGGAAGGCCATCGCGCGGACTCCGGGGTGTCGGGGCAGTCAGTCTAGCGGCCGCCGGTATCATTGACTCCGGGGGCACCCGGCGAGGGCGGACGTGGACGAAGCGGCGGCACTGCGGGCGACGATCGCGGCCCACCCGGAGGCCGACTTGCCGCGGCTCGTCTACGCCGACTGGCTCGAAGACGGCGGCGACGACGCCCAGGCCGCGTTCCTCCGCACGCAAGTGCAACTCGCGCACGAGCCGGCCTGGGCGCCGCTCGCCGTCCGCTGCCGGCACCACACGCCCGAAGTCCTCACCGGCAAGCCGTGGCGGCACACGCTCCCCGCCGTTTCGCCGCGCATCGCCGCGTGGCACCCCGAGACGCCGTTCCGCCGCGGTGCCCCCGACTGGCTCGTCGTCCGCGACCTCGCCTCGTTCCTCGACGACGCCGGCCGCCTCTTCGACCTCGCGCCGATCACGACCCTGTCGCTACCCACGTCGTCGCTCGACTACTGGCAGGAGGTCGTCAGCCAACCGTGGCTGAGACAAGTACGCGCCCTGCACTTCTACGGCGTCTCGACTCCCATCGAGCCGCTGCGCGTGTTGGCAAACGCAGTCAACGCGAGCGGCATCGAAGAGCTAACCCTGGAGCGGACGAGCGGCCCTGCCTTCCCGGTGGTACTCAACGACCTATTCCAAAGTGATCTGGGGAAGCGCTTGAAGCGACTCGACCTGCGGGCCGGGGGCGACAACGGCGGGGAATGGCTGGAAGCTCTCGAAGCGTTGCCGGTAGGTCATCCCCTCGAAAGCCTGAAATTGAGGACGATGGAACTGGGCGCGAGCGATGTGAGGAGGCTCACGGAGTCGCCTGTGATGGGGGCGCTTCGACGCTTCCATTTGCACAACGACCGGCTCCCCCGCACGGCGCTACGGAGCATCCTCCGCGACGATCAAGCGCAGTATTTCGAGGACTTGGCGTTCACGCGCATCCTGCCGATTCGCGGCGCGACACAGACCCTCGCGACGCGCGCGGCTATGAGTACAGTCCGACGCTTCGATTTCTCGGAGAACGCGGTGCACGATTTACCAGGCTGGGGGAAGTCCACCTGTCTGTCGGGGTTGCGGTCTCTGTTACTGCGGTCGTGCATGTTACGACGCGAATCCATCGGGCAACTCGTCGGGATGGCGTGTTGGACAGCACTGACGGAACTCGATTTACGTGGTAACGGGTTGACAGAGTCGTCGTTCGCGGCCCTGCTCCGAACTGAGCCACCACACCAACTGGCGGCGTTGGTGTTCACCGGAGGGGGCGGCAATCCCCAGTTCCGCTCCAAGCTTCAGGACCACTTCCGCGGGGCCGTCGTTTTCGCCGACGAGTGACGCGGTTCGATACGATGACTTGCGTTCACCTCCCCCGTTGCGAGACCCCGTATGAGCGTGCAAGAAGCCCTGGCCGACGGGGAGTTGGCGAAAGCCGTGCGGCTTCAGCGGCTCGCGGTTGCCGCCGACCCGACGCCGCAGGGACACCTCCAACTCGCGGAGATGCTCATCGTCGCCGGGGAATTGCAACCGGCTTGGGACGCCTTGAAGTCGGTCGAAAGTGACGACGCGGGATGGCCGGCGTCGCGGCGGGGGTGGCGCGACTTGATCCGGGCCGTGCGGCGGCGCGAACTCAGGCGGCGGAGTCTCCACCCCCTCACTGTCGATCTCCCGCCGCACGCGCGGCACCGGATCCGTGCGGCGATGCTGCTGCACGCGGGCAGCCAACACCTCGCTTCGCGGTACGCCGATGCGGCCGACGAGGCGTCGCCGGAATTGCACGGGCACGTTGACGGGCAAGAGTTCGCCGGGCTGCGCGACCTCGACGACCGGTTCGCTTCGGTTCTGGAAGTGTTCTTCGGGCGGGCCTACGCCGTGGTGCCGTTGGAGCGGCTCGACCGGATTCGCCTGCTGTCCGTCGTCGGCCTCGCCGACACGGTTTATCGCCCGGCGGAATTACGCTCCGTGGACGGCGAAGTGTGGCCGTGCGTCGTGCCGCTGGTCTACCCGGGTTCCGTGGAACACGGTGGAGGCTGCGCCCTCGGCTACGAGACCGACTGCGACGAAAACGATTCCGACGTGGCGACCGCCGTCGGCGCACGAGTCTGGTACTTCGGCGAAAGCGAGGGCTTGCTGTCGGAGTGCCGGCAAGTCGATTTGCGCGGCAACGGTGGAGGTTAGTCCTGGTACGCACGGCGGCGGGATTTGATCGCCAGCCGCGGCAGGAGCAGGCCGCCGAAGCCGCCACTGACGACTCCCAGTGTCGTCAAACCGACGACGGCGACGATCAGGCCGGTCGCGGTGCGGAGCGATTCGGAGGCGTAGCCGACGATTTCGAGTAACCCGCTCAGTGGGAGCACGACCGACTCTTTGCCGAGGAGCGCGAGAGCGGCGAGAACGGTCGAGGCGAGGAGGCCCATAACAGCGCCGTGCCGCAACCCGGCCCCGCTCCCGCCGCCCGCGATCAAGCCGCCGGTTAACAGTGCCAAGCCTGCGAAGACGAAATCGACCAACGGGATTTGGGCGGGTGAGCCGAGGAACAATCCGTTCCCGGCCAGTGTACGCAGTCCCAACCGCACGGGGTCGGCGAGCATGAACCCGACGACGGCCACGGCAACACCCAGCCCGACCTTCACCCACGACAAGGGAGTCGGCCGGGGGGCGTCCAGGTCGTCTTTGAGCGGAATCAGCGAACTGCCGCGGGAGCGGACCTTGGACGGCGGCAGCGGCACCACTCCGGGCCAGATGATCGCGCCGAGACGGCCCAGGGCCAGGGCCACCGCCGCAACCCCCGCGACGATGCCGGCCTCGACCGCCGTCGGCTTGAGGCCGGCCAGCGAGTCGGTGGCGAGGAAGAGGACGCCGCACAGCAATCCCGTCATCCCGCCCGCGGCCGTGCCGTTCGCGCGGCCGGCCCCGGCGAGCAGCGCCCCGACAAGAATCGCACCCGCCCGCAAGGCCCAGTTTCCGAGTGACCCCGGGACCACGTCGGTTAGGTCCACGGCGGCAAGGGAGCCGAGCAGCATTTCCCGGAAGCTGAGGTACAATCCCAGGGCCGCGACGGTCCCGACGATGACCCGGCCGACCGCGGTCGGTTCGATCAGGTCCGGCGGGTCGGCGAGGTGGTCCCGCGAGAGCGAGGTGAGTTCGGACGGGGCGACGAGCCGGTCGCCGCACTTCGCGCAGCGTTCCGCGGCGTGAGACGCCGTCTTGCAAGCCGGACAGTAAAGTTGCATCGCTCGAACCCTGACCCGAATTGGGGGCGGCGAAACTTAGAACAGTTTTGACCGGCGAGCGGGGGCGATTTGCTGCCGCCCCGGCGGCGGGTATCATCACAACCATGACAACCCCCCGCATCCACTCGACCCCGCCGGAGGCCGTCACGGAGCGGGTCCGCGAAAAGGTCTTCATCGACGGGCGGACTTTTCTGCTCGAACGCCCCGGCGGCAGCGACCTCCTGTTCGACCACCCGGCCGTGCGGGCCGCGTTCGCGTCGGACGAGTACATTCCGTACTGGGCCGACCTGTGGCCCGCTGCCCGGATGCTCTCGAAAGCGATCTGCCGCGAACCGTGGGAGGCGTACCCCCGCGAGGAAGGGACGCCACTGCACGCGCTGGAAATCGCCTGTGGCCTGGGGCTGCCGGGCATCGCGGCCCTGGCGTGCGGCCTGCGCGTGACCTTTTCGGATATCGACGAACTGGCCGTCCGCTTCGCCGCCGAAAACGCCCGCCGCAACAAACTGACCGACTTCACGACGGCCGCCATCGACCTGCGCTCCCCGCCGGGCGGGTTGATCTTCGACGTGATCCTCGGGGCCGACCTGCTGTACGAGGAAAAATTGATCGAGCCGGTGGTCAACTTTTTGAAAACGGTCCTATCGCCGACCGGCGTCGCCCTGCTCGCCGACCCCGACCGCATCGCCGCGAAGTCGTTCGGTCACGAGTGCCGGCTCGCGGGGCTGGCCGTCGAGAAGGCGTTCGCGCGGGCCGGCGAGCCGGGCGGCGAGCGCACCAAGGGGACGATTTATCGCGTCCGCCGCCCGCTCTCATGAACTCTTCAGCCGGCCCGGGGTAGATTTTAAGCACCACCGCGCCGCCCCTCAAACCGCCGGGAAGTCCTCATGCGCTACACGCTTCTGGCCCTCGGCCTGTTGTTCGCGTCCGGTCTCGCGGTCCGGGCGGACGAACTCGCCCCGTCGCCGCGGTCGTACATCGACCTGACCGGTTACCGGACCGTCGCCGACGCGGTTCCTGCCGACGCCAAGCTCGTCCGGTCCACCACGACGCCGCCGGCCGTCGGCTACCTCGGCGTGCAAATCGGGACGGACACGTCCGGCATCGTCATCATCGAAGGGGTCGCCGACGGGTCGCCGGCGGGCGAGGCGGGTCTGACGGCTGGGGCGACCGTGACGGGGTTGAACGGCGAACCGGTGACCACCGCGGCCGCATTCAAGGAGCGACTCCGCGGGGTCGCAGCGAACCAGGTCGTGACGCTGACCGTGACTGTCCGCGGCGTGCCGAAGCTGGTGAACGTGACTGCCAGCGCCTTGAGCAAGCCGATGTCCAGCACGCCGAACGCACGACCAGTCTTAGGCGTTCAGGTCGGCCCGAGTAACGCCGCGGGTGTGGTAATCGACAGCGTCACGGAGAGCGGCCCGGCCGAGAAGGCGGGTTTGAAGAAGGGGGATGTCGTCACCAAGATCGACGAGACCAAGCTGGAAGCCGAGAACGGCATCCGCGACGCCATTGCCGCCAAAAAGCCCGGCGACGCGGTCAAGCTGTTCGTCAAGCGCGGCGAGGAGGAGTTGGAAATCCGCGTCTTTCTGGGCGTCGATTCGGCGCAAGCCGGGCCGCGCCAGGCCGGTTGGGACGACCGCCTGCCGTCGGCGTGGAAGAAGCCGGTCTACCGGCTGGCCATCATCGGCGTCGAGTACCCGGATGTGAAGCACAACGACAAAATCGCCGACGCCGACTGGGAGGCGTCGATGTTCAGCGTCGGCAGCTACAACGACAAGTCGGCGACGGGCCAGAAGGTCTGGGGCAGCATGGCCGACTACTACCGCGAAATCTCCTCCGGCCAGTTCGCCGTCGAGGGCCAGTTCGTCGGCTGGCACGAGGTCGCCAAAAAGCGGATCGAGTACAGCAGCGGCAGCGGCACGAGCAACCGCGAGAAGACCGCCCTGCTGACGGAGGCGATGGACAAGGTACTCGCCAGGAACGGCAAGGACGGCCTCAAGGACTTCGACGGAGTCTTCTTCATTTACGCCGGCGAGCGGGTCAACACGACCCGCGGCGGGCTGTACTGGCCGCACCGCGCGAGCGTCACGCACCAGGGCAAGCGGTGGCCGTATTTCATCGTCCAGGAGGGCGGCGCGAGGATGAACGACATCAGCGTCTTCTGCCACGAGTTCGGCCACATGCTCGGCCTCCCCGACCTGTACGCGCGGCCCGAGATGCCGGGCATGGAAGGCGTCGGCCCGTGGTGCGCGATGTCCCAGCAGAACGGGGCCGGCCGCCCGCAGCACTTCAGCGTCTGGAGCAAGGACCAGCTCGGCTGGGTGACGCCCAAGGTCATCGACCCGCGCGTGAAGCAGAAGCTGGTCCTCGCCCCGATCGAAGACTCGCCGACGGAGTGCTTGAAAATCCTCGTCCGGCCCGACGGCACGGAGTATTTTCTCGTCGAGAATCGCCGCAAGAAAGGCTTCGACGCCGACCTGCCGGCCGAGGGCTTGCTCATCTGGCGGGTGCTGCCGAACAACGCCACGCAGCGGGTCTTCCTGGAAGAATCGCACGGCGTCGAGGGGCAGACCGGGCCGCGGGTATTTTTGGGCGCGGTCCCCTTCCCCAGCCCGGCGAACGCCAACTTCACCCCGTTCACGACGCCCAGCAGCAAAGGTCAACTCGGCGGCGGCTACGACGTTCACCTGACCAACATCCGCCGCCTGCCCGACGGCCGCGTCACCTTCGCTGTCGGCTACGACTACCAGTGAGTTCAGTCGGCGGCGACGACTTCGCCGCCGGCGCGGCTCGACAGGGCTTGCAGCGTTTTCAATGGTAATTCGCTGCGCAGGAAGCGGACCGAGCCGTCAGCCAGGGCGAAGTTCGCGCCGCCGGTGTGCTCGCTACCGTAGGCTCCGTAGCGGTCCCAGGCGATCGGCTCCAGCGCGGCCCACGCGACTTGGACCGGCGGGGCACCGGGTAGCGGCGGCGGGGGGACGTACTTCGTCGGGAAGCCGAAGTTGATCGACAACGCACTGCCGAGGAGCAGGGTCGCCCCGGCGGTCGGCCCGGGAACGGGTGCCCAGCCGGCGTAAGACCCGGTCGCCTGGAGTGCGGGTACTGCCGCCGGTTGGAGCGGGGCCGTGGCGTAGCTGTCGAGGTTGGCGTCGCCGATGGTTTTCTCGCCGAACAGGATCGTGTTCGAGGTGCCGTCGGTGATGTGCAACAGTTGCACCTGACTGCGGGTCGTCGCCGTGCTGTAGCCGAAGACGCCGTCGGCGGTCGCGCGCCACGCGGGGAACGCCTTGAAGCCGGCGTTGCCCCCGTAGTTGGTCAGGCCGATGGTCAGGGTGCCGAACCGCGACGGGTTTTCAGTCGTCCGACTGGCCGGGCAGACGAGCACTTTCAACGGCGTGGCGGCCGGGGTCGCGTCGCCGCCGAAGTCGTTGGCGGGGTTGGCGTAGTCCCACCGGGCCGCGACGTTGCCTTGCTCGATGTACGGCAAGAGTTCGACGAACAACGAGGTCCAACGGTTGCCGGGACCGGGGTAGGCGACTCCCTGCGGCAAATTGCCGGTGGCGTCGTGGTAGCCGTGCGCGGCCAGGGCGAGTTGCTTCAAGTGGTTCGTACACTGCGCGCGACTGGCGGCCGCGCGGACCTTTTGCACGGCCGGGAGGAGCAGCCCGATCAGGACGGCGATGATGGCGATCACGACCAGGAGTTCGATCAGGGTAAAGCCGCGGCGCGGAGTTTTCATAACGCCGAAGCTACGCCGAAAGTCGCCGCGCCGCAACGCCCAGCCCCGCGCAATCGCCGAGAAGTCCGGCACGGGAGCCGTCACCGGCCGAACTGTTTCGTGGCGAAGGTCAAAAAGGTGTCCCAGTCGGCGCGGGTCATCGAGTGAGCGCCGGGGCGGACCCAGTAGCCGAGGCGTCCGCCGACGGGGGCGTTCTCGGCGGGGTACGCGGTCGCGTCCATGCCGGTCTCTCCGTACAGCGCGTAAGCGGGGTTGGCGGCGCGGAGGACTTCAAACTGGCCGGCGGGGTCGGCCCACTGGTCGCCGGTCGCATTGCTGAACAGCACCGGCCGCGGGGCACACAGGGCGACCAGCGCGTGCTGGTCGAACGGCAGTTTCTCGGCCGCGTCGCCGAACGCCTTCAAGTTGCCGCTGAACCAGTGCGGGAAGGCGGCGTTGATGCGGGCCAGTGGTTCGCTTTTCGGATTCGTCCGGCGGTTCGGTGCGGTGCCACCGCACCCGGCCTGGTGCGGGACGGCGAGGGCGATGCGGTCGTCGAAGGCGGCCGCCACCATCGTCGCCTTGCCGAGCCGCGAGTGCCCGACGACGGCGATCTTCTCGGCGTCGATTTCGGGCACGGTGACGAGGTAGTCGATCATGCGGTGCGCGCCCCACGCCCACGCCATCACGGTCCCCGTCGCCGCGGGATCGATCGGTCCTTTCGCCACCGGCATGGCGATGTCGGCCAGGCCGCCGCGCAGCTTCGCGTTGTCCGGGATCACCTCGCCGGCATAGAAGACGGCGACGGCGTAGCCCTTGCTTAAAATCGTCTCGACGGGCCATGCCTCCTTGCTCTTGCCGCGGCCGACCGCACTCGCCTTCTCCGAGACCGTGCCCGGTTGCGATGCGTACATCCAGGCGTCCGGAACGCGGACCTTGGGGTCGTCGGTCACCTGGTGATTGCCGCCGAACATCATGCCGAGGAAGACCGGCACCTTGCCCGCGACCCCGTTCGGCGTGACGACGAGCAAGTGGACCGGCGGCGCGTCCGGCGTCACCTTCACGGCGACCTCGCGGAGCGTGCCCTTGCCGCCGAACGCCGCCTTGTCCTCGTGCAGCACCGTCCCGCGCACGGCGCACGTCGCGGCCGGGTAGTGGCCGTACATGACCGTCTGGAAGAGTTCCTTCAACTCGGGCTTCCGCTTCGCCTCCCACTCGGCTTTCGTCGTAATCTTGGTGCCGTCGAACATTGTCATCAGGTCCGGCATCCCGGCGTAGGCCGGCAACTTGGCCGGCGTCAGTGCGGCGGGGTCGATGGCAGGCGCGGGACACAACATGGCGAGCAGTCCGAACGAGGAGAGAAGTAAGCGCATCGGGATACCTCGACGGGGGCCGGTTCGGGGAGATGGGAGCGTTGTACCACCTGTGCGGCGAGCGTACACGACGATTCGGGGTAGACAATTTGGGGGGGCGAGTTGAAAATAGACGACTCGATACGGTCCAAGAGTTTCGCACCGCCCTCCCCGCCCGGGTCAACTCCGTTATGAGTTCAGCGACCGCGACGGCCTCGAAGCCCCGCCTCATCCGCGGTTACCTGCTCGTCTTGGTGGGCGTCCACGTTGCCGCGCTGACGGCGTTGCTGCCGTACTGCTGGACCTGGTGGGCAATCCCGATTTTGCTCGTGGGCAACTTCGTCTTCGGCTCCATTGGCATCAATCTCGGCTACCACCGGCTGCTCACGCACAAGTCGGTCGAGATGCCCAAGTGGCTCGAACACCTGTGCGTCCACCTCGGCGTGTGCAGCCTCGAAGGCTTGCCGATCCCGTGGGTGACGACGCACCGGATGCACCACCAGCACAGCGACGTCGAAGGCGATCCGCACAGCCCCGTCGAAAACTTCGGCTGGGGCCACATGGGCTGGATCGTCCACGAGGACACCCGCATGAAGCGGGCCGACACCTACGAGCGGTACGTCCCCGACCTCGTCACCGACCGGTGGCTCAAGCGGTTGCACAAGAAGAACCGCTGGGCCAAGGTGTACGCCGCGCACGTCGCCCTCATCTTGGCCGCGTCGTTCCTGCTCGGGGCCGCCGTCACGCAGGACCTCGAAGGGGCGGTCCGCTTCACGGTCCTCGGGCTGGTCTGGGGCGTGTTCGTGCGGACCGTCTACGTCTGGCACATCACCTGGTTCGTGAACAGTGCCGGGCACCGCTTCGGTTACCGCAACTACGCCACGAAGGACGAGAGCACCAACTGCTGGTGGGTCGCCGTCCTGACCAACGGCGAGGGCTGGCACAACAACCACCACGCCGCCCCCCGCGCCGCGTCCCACGGCCACCGCTGGTGGGAAATCGACCTGACGTACACCTTCGTCCGCACCCTGGAGCGGGTCGGCCTGGCGAAGAACGTCGTCCCGGTCAAGGTCGCGTCGTACAAGGCGAAGCCCCAGCCGGCGGAGCCGGTGGCAAGTGCGTGATTGTCCCTTGTCAGACGGCGTCGGGGGCGCTAGAGTGATGGAGCATGTTGGGTGTAGCTCAGTTGGTTAGAGCGCGAGATTGTGATTCTCGAGGTCGCGGGTTCAAGTCCCGTCACTCAACCTCCGGTCGGACACGGGAGCCGTCAGCGAAGCTGGCGGCTCCCGTCGTTTCCCGACTCAGCAAATCACCTCGACCCCCGGCAGTTGCGCCCGCAGTTGCACGAGACATTGCGGCATGATCGAACACCCGGCTAAATTGATTCGCGTCAGTGACGGAAACTGGTCTTGCGTGACATGGCTGAAGTCCGGGCGGCACAGTGGGTTGCCGCTCAAGTCGATTTCCTTCAGGCTCCGTGTGTAGACGGATCGGTGGAGGAATGACACGCCGTGATCAACGATCTCGCTACCACATAATTTTAGATACTCCACGTTCGGTGCCTTCAGTCGTTCGCAAATCACGCAGATGTGACCGGGATTCGCCCACGACTCGCGCATCGAAAAGCTGCGGAGTGAGGGGTACTCCGGTTGCATCATAGGGATCAGGTGGTGCGGCAGCAGTGAATCGGTTGCCCCGTCCAGGTTGAGTTCGTTGACCTCCGACCACGTACCAGCGTTTTTGAATGAAGTAGCGAAGTCATCATCGTAAATAGCATTGCGCAAGTTGCCCACCACAATGAATGGCCTAGGCACCATATCTCTGAAAATGTCAATCACAGACGCAAATTTGGGGTCGATGGCGTTTAGCTGTATTAGGCTTGCAAATCCACGCTGATACAACTTGCCAATATCCCGCTGCCAACCCTGCCACGGAAACTTTGAACGTTTCTCAATCAGCCCGAGACATCCCCACGGGTCGGCACGGATCAGTGATGTTTGAAATTGGAACAGTTTGCCTTTGCGTAGCCCCTCCACGACCTTCTCGTTATGCGTCATCCTCGGCAGCCGCCGTTCGATCGACGCGAGTTCGCACTGCACGCGAATGAACTCCGCTCGCACGTGCCGGCCGTGCTCGTCGAGCCAGTCGGCGTAGACGAGGCGGGGCAGGTCGTCGTCGGGGGCGGCTTCGACGCCGCGGAGCAGGGCTAATTCGTCCGCGGTCACGCGAAGTCCTCGGCGTCGGCGACCGGGGGGTCCTTGTAGTCGATCAGGATGCGCTTCAGGATTTTCACGTCCTCCTCGGTCACGCCTTCGCGGCGGGGGGCGCGGCGTTCGACCGCGTCGAGCAGGACTTCCCACATGTCGCGGGTCACGCGGGACGGCTTGGCCCAGTTCTCGCGGCGCTTGAACCGCACCAGGAACTCCCACTTGCCGGCGAACCGCTCGACGCACACGAAGCGCTTCTCGCCGGTGAAGGGGTCGGCGTCGGTCCACTGGATTTCGACGGACATACGGGGCCGGGGGCTGAGGAGTGGGCGCGGAAGCTGCCCTATCATACTACCGCCGAACACCCCACCCCGACGGGCCGCCCGGATGTTGTTGCTCCAAGCCCCCGACTCGCCGGTGTACGCGCTGGCCTTCTCGCCGGACGGGGCGATGTTCGTGACGGGGACGAAGTCCGGGGCGGTGCAGCACTGGACGGACGACGGCCCAGTCGAACTCTTCCCGCCCGGCGTCCTGCCCGAAGGGGCGGTCCACGCCATCGACTTCCACCCGGACGGCCACAGCCTTATCGTCGGCGGGGTGCAAGGGGCCATCGGCCGGTCGAACCTGGACGCCGCGAACATGGTCGTCTTCCGGCCGCACGTCCTCGGCCGGGTCACCGCCGTGAAGTACCTGTCGCCGACCCTGGTCGCCGTCGGCACCGGGGACCGGTCGCGCGCTGCCGCGGGGGCACTCGCCCTGTGGGACAGCACCATCAAGCGGACGCGCGAGCCGCGGCTGACGAGTACCGAAGGGGTGCGCAGCCTCAGCGTGTTGCCGGCGAAGAAGACGGTCGCGTGGTCGGAGTGGAACCGCCGGGTCAACGTCTGGGAGATCACGCAGGCCGAGCCGGTGCGGTTCAACCTGGGCCACGCCCCGGGAGCGATTTCCTTGCGGGCCGACGCACTCCAACTCGCCGTCGCGGTCGAGTGGACGGTCAAGCTCTTCGACCTCGAAAAGCGCTACCAGTCCCACGAATTGAAAGGCCACAAGGGGCCGGTGACCGGCGTCAGTTACTCGCCCGACGGCCGCAAACTCGTCAGCGGCAGTTGGGACGGCACCGTGCGCTTCTGGGACGTGAACACCGGCATCGAGCAAGCCTGCTTCGTCTGGCCGGTCGGCAAGATCGTCTCGCTCGCCTTCAGCCCGGACGGCCTGCGTCTGGCGGTCGGCGGGGACCGGGGGACGATCCTCCTTTTCGACCTCGAATGAGGTCGCGCATCGCTTCGGCGACCGCCTCGCGCGACTCCGTCCGCAAGCGTTCGCCCCACCCCGACGACGCCAACTCGGCGAAGAGTTCCCGCCGCGCGACGGGATCGGCCACGTCGCGCAGAATTTCCGGGCGGAGAGCATCGAGCAACCCGACCCACGCCGGCATCGCGGGGTCGATGCCGGCTACCAACTCGTCCCGCAACCGGGCCGCCAGCCGCGGGGACGCCCCGCCGGTATTGACCGCGACGCTGATCGGGCCGACCCGACCGACGGCCGGCAGGGTGAAGTTGCCGCGCTCCGGGACGGCCGCGTCGCACACGAGGAGGCCGCGCGCCAAGCAGTCGGCGACGACGACAGCGTTGACCTCGGCCGGTCCGCTGGCGAAGGCGCAGAAGACGCCGTCGAGCCACGATTCCGCGTAGCTCACGGCAATCCATTCGATCCCGGCGGCGTCGAAATCGGTAGGCCGCGGGAGCGGGTCGAGGAGCCGCACGGCCGCGCCCGCTTCGCTCGCCCGACGTGCCTTCCGCCGGCCGACCGCCCCGCCCCCGACGACGAGAACCGACACGCCCGTGAGGTCGAGTTCGATGGCGAGCATGACAATCCGGGAAAACAAAGTGGACTGACGAACCAAATATCGTTAATTTGCAGTCAGCATCGGGCTGACTGCCGTACTCGATAAGGTATGGTACTCGCGTGCCCTCGACTTTGATTCAGACGATGAATCGTGCGTTTCCCCGCCCCGTCACCCGGCTGTACCCGTCATGGACTACTTTTCGCAACGCCGCCAGTCGCTCGTCAAATCGCTCAAGCGCGAATCGATGGACGGCATTCTGGTCACCGACCCGGCCAACGTCCGCTACCTGACCGGCTTCACGGGGGATTCGAGTTATCTCGCCGTCGGGCCGAAGAACATTATCCTGATTAGTGACGCCCGGTTCGAGCAACAGATCGCGGAGGAGGTCAAGGACGTCGAGGTCGTCGTCCGGCCGCACACGCAGAAACTGCCCGAGGCGACCGCTGAAGTCTTGACCAAGCTGGGCACCAAGTCGGTCGGCCTGGAGTCCGCGCACGCGACGCTGGCCCTGCAACTGGCGCTCGAGAAGCTCGCGCCGAAGGTCACGTTCGTCGGCCACCCGGACGCGGTCGAAGTGTTGCGGGCGATCAAAGACCCGTCGGAGGTGATGCAGATTCGGGCCGCGGTCAAGGTCGCCGAACGGGCCTTCGTGATGTTCTGCTCGATGATCCAGGGGACCGACTCCGAGAAGGGCATGGCCGATACGTTGGAGGCCTACGTCCGCCGGGCCGGGGGCAACGGCACGGCCTTCCCGCCGATCGTGGCCGTGGGAGACCGCGGGGCGCTGCCGCACGCCCCGCCGACGGCCCGGACGTTGGCCGAGGGCAGTAAGTTGCTCGTCGATTGGGGCGCGGACCTGGGCTACAAGAGCGACCTGACCCGGACGGTCAAGTCCCCGTTCGGCCCGGTCCCGACCCGGCGGAACAAGGCCGAGCGGGCCAACTTCAACTTTGACGAACTGTACCCCGTCGTCGTCCAGGCGCAAGCCGAGGCCGTGAAGTTACTCCGCGACGGCGTCCCGGCCCGCGACGTGGACGCGGCCGCCCGGAAGGTGTTCGCGGCCGCCAAGCTGCGCGACCACCCCGGGTTCAAGCTCGAAGAGCACTTCACGCACGGCCTGGGCCACGGCATCGGCCTGAACGTTCACGAGGCCCCGAGCATCCGGGCGAACTCGGACGACGTGCTGCACTCGGGCATGGTCGTCACGATCGAGCCGGGGGTGTACATCCCCGAGTGGGGCGGCATCCGCATTGAGGACAACTACCTCATCACCCGCGACGGGGCAATCCGCCTCAGCACGCTGCCGCACGACCCGCGCGCGATAGGATAGTTCGATCCCCGGCCGCCCCGGGGACTGGACGCGATTCCGTGAGCAGAAGGGGCCGCCGTGGCGACCGAGTCGAAGAAAGATAAACCCCACCCGTTCGACGTGCAGACCGTCGAGCACCTCATCGGCCTGATGGCGAAGCACGACCTGACCGAAATCTCGCTGACCGACGAGGGCCAGCGCATCCGCCTCCGCAAGGCCGGCCCCGCCCCGGTCTACGCCGCCGCCCCGCCGGTCGCCCACCAGGCCGCGACCGGCCCCGCCGCCCCGCCGGCGTCCGTGGCCGCCGTCGCCCCCGTTAAGAAGCTGCACGACATCAAGTCGGTGATGGTCGGCGCGTACTACGCCCGCCCGAAGCCGGACAAGGACGACTACGTCAAAGTCGGCCAGACGTTGAAGCCGGACACGACGATCTGCACGATCGAGGCGATGAAAATCTTCAACGAGATCAAGGCCGAGTGCAGCGGCACCGTCGCCGAAGTCTGCGTCAAGAACGGCGACACGGTCGATTTCGGCACCGTGCTCTTTCGCGTGGACCAGGCGTAGTTGTAATCTGTGCGACCACTTTAGAACTCTGAACTCGTCACCAGGAACTCCTCGAAGTGTTCAATCGTGTCCTCGTGGCGAACCGTGGCGAAATTGCCCTGCGCGTGATCCGGGCGTGCCGCGACCTGGGGATCGAGGTCGCCTGCGTCTACTCGGAGGCGGACCGCGACGCCCCGTACCTGAAGCTCGCCGACAAGGCGATCTGTATCGGCCCCGCGCCGGCCGCCGAGAGCTACCTGAAAGTGCAGCGGATCATCGCCGCCGCCGAGGTCGCCGGGGCCGACGCGATCCACCCCGGGTACGGGTTCCTGAGCGAGAACGCGCAGTTCGCCAATGTCTGCCGGGAGTGCAAGATCGAGTTCATCGGCCCGCCCGAGGCGGCGATGGAGCAGGTCGGTAACAAAGACCGCGCCAAGCAGCTCGCCAAGCTCGCCAACGTGCCAACGGTCCCCGGCAGCGACGGCATCTTGAAGACCCCCGAAGAGGCGATGCTGTTCGCCCACCAAGTCGGGTATCCGGTGCTCATCAAGGCCGTGGCCGGCGGCGGCGGCCGCGGCATGCGGGTCGCCCACGACGACGCGAGTCTCGTCACCGGCTTCGCGCAGGCTCAGCAGGAGGCCGAGGCGGCGTTCAAGGACGGCAGCGTCTACCTCGAAAAGTACCTCGACCGGCCGCGGCACATCGCGGTGCAAATCCTCGCCGACAAGCACGGCAACGTCGTCCACCTCTACGAGCGCGACTGCAGCCTCCAACGGCGGCACCAAAAGCTCGTTGAGGAGTCGCCCGCGCCGAACCTGCCGGTCGAAGTCCGCGACGCGATTTGCGCTGCCGCCGTCCGCCTCGTGACGGCCGCGAACTACTACAGCGCGGGGACGTGCGAGTTCCTGCTGGACCGCG
>JAYTSV010000179.1:0-48961 GCA_043745465.1 Fimbriiglobus sp. | reverse complement strand
CTTGAGGAATTTGCGGGCGGCGGTGCTCTTCGACGTGCCCGGCGGGCCGACGACGATGAGCAGCCCCCGCTCGCCGTACTCGAAGGCGTCGATCTCGCCGTAGAAGTCGGCGTAGGTGCGGACGGTCTCGGCCCCGCGGGGCACCTTCCGAGACGTGTTCTTCGGCATGGCTATATTTCCTTGTCGGGTGGCCCCGGCCGAGTGGTCGGGGCTGGGTCGGTCTCGTGTCAGCCCTACCGCTTTTTCTTGCTGAATTTGCCGGCCTGGATCGCGGCCTCGACCTTCGCCGGGTCGAACCGCGGGGTGGCCCGGTCGTGCAGCCGGACCTCGCCCAAGTCGATCCCCATGCCCCGCATCCGGTCGATGGTGCGAGTGCTCTTGCTGAGCATCTTGGCCACCTCGCTCTTGGTCAGCAGCTTCGTGACGTTCATGGCGTCCCCTCCGTGGTGAGTGTCAGTGCGTCGTCAGTTACAGGCGACGAGTTGAATGTCCTCGAAATCTGAGTTCAGCTCCATAGACGTTTTTCGGATTTTCAAGCTGAAGGGAGGCCGGACCGGGGCTGCCGGTCAACGCGAAAACGGGGGCGGCCACCGGCCCCTTTTGGGGGTGTGGCCGCTCCCGTTTCGGGAGGAAATGTTTGGACGCGGTCGTGAACTTCGAGGTGGCGATTTAGGGCCGAAACGTCACTCGCAGGCCCGCTGCGTCGGTCGGTGACTTTGTGCCCGCGTTTCTGACGGAAAGGCTCACGACCCGGACGGGGCTGCCGAGGCGACCGGTTACGGGACGGCACCCTGCCCCGCGGTCCGGTGGTCGTGGGCCACGAGCCGGTCGAGTTCGGTCAGGAGGTCGTAGACGCGGCGGCCCATGATGACGGGCCGGCGGTCGTCGGGGTCGTAGTGCTTCGTCGTAACGTCCTTCGCGGCGTGCCGCATGTATCGCTGGCGGGCGTCCAGGGGGACTTTATGCCGTTTGAGGTAGTGGTTCGCGGTGGTGCGGAAGGCGTGAATGTCGGCGTGCCCGTCCTCGGTGGCATACGGGACGTTCGCCAGCTTCAGCCGGGCCTTGTGCTCGCGGATGTAGTTGGAGCGGCACGGGACGTTCACCAGCCGGTCGGACGGGGACAGCCCCGCGTCGGAGACGAACGCGGACAGGGCGTCGGCGAGCGTCGGCGGGAGCGGGATGAGGAGGTGCGTGACGTGCCTCGGCTTGTGCTTGAGGATGCGTTTCGGGGCCGCGATCCGCCTGCCGTTGAACATGGCGACCGTGACGCGGGAGAGTTCGCCCCGCCGCAGCCCGGTCGCCAGGGACAGCCGGTAGGCCAGTTCGCGTCCCCGGCCCCGGAGGGCGAGTGCGGCGGCGTAGGCGTCGGAGAGTTCGACCGGGTTCCGGGGCAGTGCCGGCGTCCCGTCCTTGCGGGGCCGTCCGCCCCTGTTCTCGCCCCTGGTGAGGAGCGGGTAGGTCCGGGCGGCGGTCATCAGCCGGCGGAGTTCGTCCTCGGTGTAGGGGCGTCGGGTGCGGGCCTCCGGCTCGCCGGCCCCCGGCTCCAGCCGGTCAACGCGGTCGATAGGGTTCGTGGCGACGTAGTCCATCCGGTAGACGTAGTTCGAGAACGCCGAGAGGTACGCCCGGTGCTTGTTCCCGGTGGCGGCGGACGGCGTTCGGTGGAGGTAGCCGGTGATCCTCTCCGCGGTGAAGTCCTTCAGCGTCGCCACGCCTTTCATGGCCAGTGCGAGCACCCGCCGGACCTCCCCGCGGTGCGTGTCGGAGCGTTTCGTGAGTGTCCCCATGTACTCCGCGACGTGGTCCGAGGCGGGCTTGTTGAGGGACTTCGCCCGCGGGTCGGTCAGCCCTTGCTCGCCGCGTTCCTGGTTCTGGTGGTACCTGGTCAGGACGGCCTGGGCGGCCCGGAGGTCGGTGCAGCGGGTGTTGACCTTCCTGACCCTCCCGCCGGACCTGTCCACGATGGAGTAGTTCTTCGACTTGAAGGGCCGCATGACCGCTCCGGGCGTCCCTTGCGGGACTTGCCGCCACCTCCCCGGCTTGGTCGGGTGGGGGACGACCCGCCGGGTCACGGTAATTTTGGTCAAGGTCGCCATCGTCGGGTTCCTGCGGCTGGGTTTTAGTTGTCCCCTAAGTTGTACCCGAATTGGTCCGGGCGGGTCAAGCGGCGGGGTGCCGCGTCTCGGGGGCCACGGCGTCGAGGCGTGATCCCACGCCTATTTTCGTGGGATTCGTCGGGTTGTGGCGGGCCGTGTCTGACGGCGGGTGGCGGTGGCGTTGAAACCGAAAACCGGACTGTCGATCCGGAGATTGCGGGTTCGAGTCCCGTCATCCTCGCTGTGCAACGCGATGCGAGCCGGTGCCGAAAGGTGCCGGCTCGCTGCATTTCCTGGGGTTTCCCGTCGCCCCCGTCATCCGTCACGACAACACGAAGGACGCCAGTTGGTGCCGTTTGATGCGGCCGAATGTCCGCCGTGGGTGCAACCGGTGGTGCGCCTTCAACGAGATCGACGAGCGGATGAGCCGAATGTCCGCCGTGGGTGCAACCGGTGGTGCGCCCGAATAGGCGTCGGTGCCGGTCATGCGGAGCGGGATCGCCGTGTCGGCCGGCCCCGGCAGCACGAGGTTCGGCAACTTCCGGCAGTCGGCCAGCGCGTCGTTCAGGTTCGGCCGGTCGTTGTCGAGGACGACCCAAACGTGCCCGTAGACGAACGGCCCGCAGGCCGTGACCTCACGAGCGAGCGGGCGGGGGGTGAGTATTCGCTCGCCGCCCTCGTCTGTACCCGCCGAACCACCGCCCCCGTCGTGGCTATTCGGCCGGGAGCAGAAAACTCCACGCTGGCCCGCCCGCCGTGTTAACCGGCCGATACAGTGAGCGCCGGCGGGTCGCATTACTTCCCAAATCCGAGTCCGAATTTTGCAAATCCGGGTCCGGTCGAACCAGCGACGCACTACAGGATTGGAGGTTCGGCCCGCACGCGCGCCCCGGACACGGCCCCCGTCCCTCACAGCAGAATCCCCATGCGAATCACCGACCCGAACTGCCGTCCGGCCGCGGCGACGGTGGAACTCGCCGTCCTCCTCCCGTTCTTGATGTTCGTCTGCGTAATGGCGACGGACTGGGCGCGGCTGATGTACTACACGATCACGATCGAGGCGTGCGCCCGCAACGGGGCCCTCTACGCGTCCGACCCGGTGGCGGCGACTACGTCCCCATACATGAGCGTCTCCGAGGCGGTCATGGCGGAGGCACCGAACCTGAACAAAACCGCGACTGTGACGATGACCCCGACCACCGACTCGAACGGCAGCGCGGCCGTCGTCGTGAAGGTGGAGGTGCCGTTCCAGACGATCACCAACTTCCCCGGCGTGCCCAGTTCCCAGACGCTCACCCGGATGGTTCAGATGCGGGTCGCACCGCTCGCGACCAAGTAACAGCCGACCCACCCCGTACAGAGGGATCACCACCATGATGCGAAATCGGAGGGCGCGGCGCAGTTTTAGTCGAAGCCGCGTTCATATACCCGATCTTGTTCCTGATCGTCTTCGCCATCATTCTGCTCGGCATCGCGGTGTCCGGATACCAGCAGGTGGCGCACACGGCGCGGGAGGCATCGCGGTGGGCGTCAGTCCACGGTGCCCAGTACGCCAAGGAGAACAACACCACGGCCGCGACCCCGCAGGACGTATACACCAACGCGATCGCGCCGTACGCGTCCGGGCTGCAGGCCGAGGGCGTTACCTACTCGGTCACCTGGAACACGGACGCCAACGGTAATCCGATCAAGACCCCGACCCGGACCGTCCCGGTCGTCGATCCGGCTACCGGCCTATCGAAGAACGTGGCCGTCAGCAACACGGTGACGGTCACGATCACCTACACGTGGAACACTGGAATGTTCGGGACGATCCCGGTGGCTAGTACGTCCGTCAACACGATATCCTATTGAGGCTTCTCATGAAAATGCACACGCCCGTCCGGCGGGAGGGCACGGTCGTCGTTGCCGTCGCGGTCTCTCTGGTCGCGATCATCGGGATCGTCGCCCTGTCGCTCGATGGCGGAATGCTGATGGACAAGCGGCGGCAGGCCAGCTGCGCCGCCGACGCGGCGGCACTGGCGGCCGCCGACGATCTTTACTACAACTGGTGGGCGAACAAGGGGGCCGACCCGTCCGGAACCGCCAGGGCGTCCGCCAAGGCGACGGCGGCGGCGAACGGGTACGCGGACGGGGTGGGCGGGTGTACCGTAACCGTCAACATCCCGCCCCAGGGCGGCGTGTTCGCGGGAAAAGCCGGGCACGCCGAGATCATCATCGCCCACGTCCAGCCGCGGTACTTCAGTCAGGTGTTCGGGACCGACCAGATCCCCTACGGGGCGCGGGCCGTGTCCCGCGGCCGCCGGGGCGGCATCAACAACGCGATCATCTGCCTCGACCCGTCCGGGAAGGGTGCCCTGAACGCCGGCGGCAACGGCTCGGTCACCGTGACCGGCTCGCCGATCCAGGTGAACTCGAACAACGCCGAGGCCATGATCGCCAACGGGAACGGGGTCATGAGCGCCGACCAGTTCCTGGTCGGCGGCAGCCCCGGCTGGAGCACCCCCGGCGGCGGCTCGTTCGCCGGGCCGATCGTGCCGAACTCCCAGCCGATCCCCGACCCGCTCGCGTACCTGCCGGCCCCCGACCCGAGTACCATGACCGTCCAGAGCAGTAACAAGACCTCGTTCTCCGGCAACCGGACCGCGACCCTCCAGCCGGGCGTGTATCGGGGCGGGATCAGTATCACTGGCGGGACCGTGACCCTGGCACCGGGGATTTACTATATGGACGGCGGGGGGTTCAATTTGGGAGGCCAGGCGAATCTGTACGGCACCGGGGTGATGATCTACAACGCGCCACACTCGAATAGCGACACCATCAGCCTGTCCGGTCAGGGGAACTGCGTACTGTCCCCGATGCTGACGGGTCCGTACCAGGGGATCCTGCTGTTCCAGGACCGGGCCGCGAAAACACCTGTGAGCGTCAGCGGCAGTTCCGGCGTGACCTTGAGCCTCACCGGGACGTTCTACGCGGCCAGCGCGGTACTGAACGTGACGGGGAACGGAACACAGCAGACGATCGGTTCCCAGTACATCAGCTATGACTTGGTGCTCGGCGGGAACGGGACATACCTCTGCTCGTGGACCTCGGACCTGACCGCCGGCAAGCGCGAAATCCTGCTCGTCGAGTGACGCGGCACTCCGACTCACGCGAACGGGGCGGTGCCCCCGGGGCGCTCACTTCCACCGCAGCGCGTTCGAGACCGTCGATCCGGAGGTTGCGGGTCCGGTCCCGTCACCCTCGCTGACAAAGAGCCGCCGCAAGTGCCTGTTCGTGTGACACTTGCGGCGGCTCTTTTTCTAACGCACCTCGCCCTTCTCACGACAGCCCCGGCTCAGTTGTCCCCAATTTGCGTCCGAGAGTGTCTCGGCCTGACGAGCCGCGTCCGGTCGTTACCGAAAAGTTGGCCGGCTTCGGGCGGACGCCGGCCTGGAACTCGGTGATCCCGAGCGTGTCGGCCACCGTCTTAACCGTCCGCTCGTTGTCCCCGGTCAGCACGATGACCCACAGCCCGAGGCCCCGAAGTGCCCGCACCGCCTCCGGGCTGGCCGTCGCGGTCGGCCCGCAGGGCGGTCGCCTCGTTGACGGTCATGCCGCAGACGAGATCGGTCGCCATTTCAACTACTCCACCGACGCGGAGCGGCGTCGGACGCAGGGGTTCTACTCGGCGAGGAGTGGGGGCTTCTCGTGGGTGCCGTTCGCGGCGGCAGCCGACGGCTTCGGGGGCAAAGCCGCAGCCGGCACCGGCGGGGCGTGCCCGTCGAGCCAGGCGTCGTCCCAGCCGCTCGCCTTGTTGGCCTCGCCGGGCGGGAGCGGCTGGTACACGTTACGCCCGAACTTCCAGAACACCGCCGGGGTGACGATCTGGTCCAGGAGCGTGGACGCGACCAGCCCGCCGATCACCACCACGGCCAGCGGGTGGAGGATTTCCCGCCCCGGCTGCCCGCCGCCGAGGGCGAGCGGGACCAGCCCGATGACCGCCACGCACGCGGTCATCAGCACCGGGGCCAGCCGCTCCAGGCTGCCCCGGACGATCATCGCTTCGCTGAACGTCTCCCCCTCGTGCCGCATCAGGTGGACGTAGTGCGAGATCATCAGGATGCCGTTGCGGCTGACGATCCCGACGAGGGTGATGAACCCGACCCAGTGGGCGACCGAAAGGGTGGTGGCCTCGGCCCACACCGCCGGCCACCGCCACCACGGGGCCGCGTACAGGGCCGCGTCGGGCGGGCGGTTGGCGATCATCAGGGCGACGACCGCCCCGAGGGCCGCGAGCGGGACGTTGACGAGGAGCACCTGGGCCGCCGCCCGCAGCGACCCCAAGCACTTCCACAACAGCAAGGCGACCCCAAGTACGGCCAGGACGCCGAACACGCCGAGCCGCAGGTTCGCCTCCCGCTGGGCCTCGAACTGCCCGCCGTACTCGACCCGGTAGCCGCCCGGACGCCCCCGCAGCGTCTCCTCGACCGGCTGCACGGCCCGCCGGATGTCGGCCACCACCGACCCGAGGTCGCGGCCCTGGACGTTGCACGCCACCACGATCCGCCGCTCGACGTGCTCGCGGTTGATCGTGTTCGGGCCGGTCGTGTCCCGCACGTCGGCCACCTGGCCGAGCGACACCTTCCGGCCCGACGGCGTGTCCAGGATCGTCTTGCCGATCTCGACCGGGCTGGACCGGGCCGACTCCTCGTACCACACCACGAGGTCGAAAGACCGGTCCTCGTCCAGCACGACCGACACCCGCCGGCCCTTGTACGCCGTCTCCAGGAGCTTCGCCACGTCGCCGGGGGCGAGGCCGTGGCGGGCGGCTTCTTCCCGCTTCACCGTCAGCCGCACCTGGGAGATTTCCGTCTGCGGCTCGACCTGGAGGTCCACCACCCCCGGCACGGTGCCCATCCGCTCCTGGATGTCGGAGGCGGCGGTGCGGAGTTCCCGCAGGTCCGGGCCGACCACCTTCACCGCCACCTGGGCACGCACCCCGGACAGGATGTGGTCCATCCGGTGCGAGATCGGCTGACCGACGTTCGCCTTCACCCCGGGAATGCCGCTCACCCGCTCCCGCACGTCGGCCACCACCTGCTCGTGGGGCCGACCGGACTTCTCGACGCCCCGCCCGTGCAGGCCGGGCACGGCCCGCAGCACGGCGGGCCACAGGCCCGGTCGGGGCCGCTCGTGCGGGGTCAGCCGCACGTCCAGTTCGGACGAGTTCACCCCCTCGGCGTGCTCGTCCATCTCGGCCCGGCCCGTCCGCCGGGAGACGGACGCCACTTCGGGCACCCGGAGGATCAACGCCTCGGCCCGCCCGGCCACCCGGTTGCTCTCGTCCAAACTCGTGCCCGGCTCGGTCTGGACGTTGACGGTCAGCGTCCCCTCGTTGAACGGCGGCAGGAACTCCGACCCCATCCGGGACAGGGCCAGGACCGACAGCACCGCGAGCACGGCGACCGTGGCGGCGATCTTCCACGGGTGCCGCAACGCCCACCGCACGAGCCGGGCGTCCGCCCACTTGAGCCACCGCAGCAGGAACGGGTCACGCTTCTTGGCCATGAACCGGGCGTTCGGCAGCAGGATCGAGGCCAGGACCGGCGTGACCGTCAGCGACACGAGGAGGGAGGCGAGCAGGGACACCATGTACGCCAGCCCGAGCGGGGCGAACATCCGCCCCTCCAGGCCGCTCAGGGCGAACAGCGGCAGCACCACCAGGCAGACGATCATCGTCGCGTACACGACCGACCCCCGGACCTCCTGGGACGCCCGGAACACGACCAGGAGCGGCGGGTCGGGGTCGGCCTTCTGGCGGTTCTCCTTCAGCCGGCGGTAGATGTTCTCCACGTCCACGATGGCGTCATCGACCAGTTCCCCGACCGCCACCGCGATCCCGCCGAGGGTCATGGTGTTGATCGTCACCCCGAGCCAGTGGAACACGAGGGCGGTGACGAGGATCGAGAGCGGGATGGCGGTCAGGGTGATGACGCTGGTGCGGATGTTCCACAGGAAGAGGAACAGGACCACGAACACCCAGATGGTGCCGTCCCGGATCGCCTCGACCACGTTGTCGATGGCGGTCTGGATGAAGTCCGACTGGCGGAACACCCGGCGTTCGACCTTCACGTCGGGCGGCAGGTCGCGTTGCAGGTCGTCCAGCACCCGGTCGATGCGGGGCGTCAACTCCAGGGTGTTCGCGTTCGGCTGCTTCTGGACCGTCAGGAGGACCGCCGGTCCGCCGACCACGGCCTCCCCCTCCCGGACCCGCACGCTCCCGTCCCCCCGCTGGACGGGTCCGCCGAACCGCACGTCGGCCACGTCCTTGATCCGCACGGCTCGCGGCTCCCGCCACGCCACAGGTGTTTCCGCGATCTCCGCGAGGGTGAGGCTCTGGCCGCTGATGCGGATGAGCGACTCCTTCGGGGACCGGACCATGACCCCGCCGCCCGCCAACACGTTGGCCTTTTCGGCGGCGTCGGTCAACTGTTGCAAGGTGACGCCCTCGGCGGCGAGCCGGGCCGGGGACGTGAGAATCTGGTACTGCTTCAGCACCCCGCCCATGACCGTCACCTGGGACACCCCTTCGACCGCCATCAGCCGGTTCCGCAGGGTGAACTCCGCGACCGTCCGCACCTCCATCGCCTTGGCCTGTCGCTCGTCGGCGGTCTTGAGGTCGGCGTCGGAGCGGACGCCCAGGATCATGATTTCGCCCATGATGGACGAGATCGGGGCCATCACCGGGTCGGCCCCGACCGGCAGCCGGGTGCGGACGAGTTGCAACTTCTCGGCCACCACCTGCCGGTCCTGGTAGGTGTCCGTCCCCCACTCGAACTCGACCCACACGACCGACAAGCCGATGCCCGACGCCGACCGCACCCGCCGCACCCCGGTCGCCCCGTTGAGTTGGTACTCCAGGGGGCGGGTGACGAGGGCTTCGACCTCCTCCGGGGCCAGGCCGGGAGACTCGGTGAGCACGGTGACGGTGGGCCGGTTCAGGTCCGGGAACACGTCCACCGGGGTGCGGGCGAGTTCGTACCCGCCGTACCCGCTGACCGCGAGTGCGATCAGGAGGACGAGCACCCGGTTTTTCAGGGAAAAAGCGATGACCCGCGTCAGCATGGTGGGGGTTCCGTTACTTGATGCCGGCGTAGGCGGTCTGTAACTCGGCGGTGCCCCGGACGGCCACCGGGTCACCGGGGGTCAACCCGCGTGTGACTTCCACGAACCGGTCGTCGGACCGCCCAAGTTCGACCGCCCGCCGCTCGAACGCCCCGTCGGGCTGGCGGACGAAGGCGTAGGCCCGCATCCCTTCCGTCACTACGGCGGACCGCGGCAGGGCCAGGGTCGGCGGGGGCTGGCCGAGGACGAGGGTGAGGCGGGCGAGTTGGGCGTGCCGCAACGGTTGGGCCGGGGGGCGGTCGAGTTCGACCCACACGGACAGGGTGCGGGTGTCGGGGCCGAACACCCGCCCGCTCCGGGCCACGGTGCCGTCGGCAAGGAACGCCGGGTCGCCGGCCACCCGCACCCGCACCTTCTGGCCGACCCGGACGCGGCCCAGGTCACGCTCGGAGACGAACCCCTGGACGACGGGCCGGGTCAGGTCGTGGACGGCGAAAAGTGGCTCCTCGGCCTTCACCGCTTGCCCGAGAGTGCGGTCGAACCCGACGACAACCCCGTCGATGGGGGACCGCACTGGCACGGCCTCGACCGGCGTCCCGGAGGCCAGCAGGCCGGCGATCTGGGCGTCGGTCAGGCCGGCGACCCGGAGCTTGCGTCGGAGGGTGTCCCGCTGCTGGCGGCTGGCGTTCACCAAGACCTCCAGTTCCCAAATCCTTCGGCGGGCGGTCGCCTCCTCGCTCGCCTTTAGCCGGGTGAACGTCTCCTCCCGCAACTCGAACTCCAGGTGGACCCGCAGGAGGTCCAACTGGAGGGCGTGCAGGTCGAGGCTCACGACCTCCGCGAGTACGTCGCCGACCTTGACCGACTGCCCCCGGTCCGCGAGGAGCCGACTGACGGTGCCGGCCAGGGGGGACGAGGCGGACGCCCGGTGGGCCGGCGGCAGGTCCACGGCCCCGTTGATCTCGGCCACGTCCTCGACCGCCCGCAGGGTCGCCGGCTCGACCTCCAAGCCGATGCCGCGTGCCGCCTCGGCACTCGGGCGGAGGACGCCCTGGGCGAACAGGCCGGCCAGTTCGTGGCCCCCGCGGACCACCACCCGGTCGCCGGGGTACAGCCCGCCGGACCGGACTTCGACCCACCCGTCGGCCTGTCGCCCGACTGCCACGGCCCGCCGCCGGTACTCGGACCCGCCGGTGGCCCCGGCCTCTTCGACCAGGACGTAGTGTTCGGCCCCCTCGCGGACCACCGCCCCGGCGGGCACCGCCGTCACCGTCGCCGGGCCGGGCAGGAGCAGCCGGGCCTCCCCGGACATGCCCGGCAGGAAACGCGGGTCGCCGCCGGGCGGGTTCGGGAGATCGGCCCAGACGGCGTTCAGGTGGGTCTGCGGGTCGAGGGCCACGCCCTTCACCTTGACCTCGGCCCGGATCACCTCGCCGGGGTACGCGGTCAGGCGGACCTCGACCGGTTGGCCGACTTCGACCCGGTACAGGTCTTGCTCCAGTACGCCGACCCGGACCCAGACGGCGGACAGGTCCACGACCTCGAACAAGTGCTCCAGCGGCTCGACCACCTTGCCCACCGCCAGGTCGGCGTGGACGACCGTCCCCCGCACCGGTGAGCGGACGGGGTAGGTGCGGGGCTGCGACTTGCCGGCCCGGAGGAGGGCGTCGAGGTCGGACCCGGGCAGCCCCAGGCTCGCCCACTTGGCCTTGCCGACGGTCAGGGCGTTGCGGTTCTGCCGGTGCTTCGACTCGGCGTCGAAGTAGCTCTGACCCGACACCGCCCCGGCCCGGTACGACTTTTCGACCTCGGTCACGACCTTCTCGGACAGTCGGGCGTCGTTCTGGGCGTTCAGCAGTTCGAGTTGCAGGGTCTCCACCTCGACCGACTCGACCTCCGCGAGCACCTGCCCGGCGGCGACCGCTTGGCCCGGACTGGCGTGCAACTCGATCACCCGGCCCCCGACCCGCGAGGACGCGAAGGCGTGGTTCTGCCACGGCGACGTGAGCGTGGCGTAGGCCAGCAGGCTCTCGGTGACGGGCCGGGACGCGACCTCGGCGGTCTGCACGTCGAGCGATTCTCTGGCGTCCCGGCTGAGAACGACCTGGCCCGTCGCGGCGTTCACCTGGGCACCGCGGGTCGGCAGCGGGGCGTGCCCCTCGTGGGCCATCACCCACGTCGCGGCGACGGTCAACAGCACGGCGACGGCCAGGACGGCGGGGCGACGAAGGCGACGAAGGCGACGAAGGCGGGGTCGGGTCGGAGGCATGGGATCACCAAATGAAGGTGGACGATCAGGTTCGGGCCGCTTTCGACCCCCGCGACAGGCCGCCGCACGGTCACTTCTTGTCCTTCGCGGCCTTGGCCCTGGCTTTCAACTCGGCCGCCGCGGCGAGCGTCTTGTCCGGGTCGGCCAGGGCCTTCTTCTGACAGCCCTTGCAGCAGAGGAACACCGGTTGGTCCTCGACCGTCACCTTGAGCGGCGGGCCCATCGACCCGAGCCGCTCGGTCGTGTTGATCGCACACCACTCCTGGGCGTCCACCAGGGCACGGTCCTCCGGCGAGAGCTTCGCCCGCTCGGCCTTGATCTCGGCGTCGGTGTCGCCCGCGGGCGGGGCCTTGGGGGTCGCCTTGTTCTCGCCCGCCGGGGCGGGACCGGTGCCCTTGTCGCCGCCCGAGCAGCCGACCAGGGCGAGTGGCACGAGGACGACCAGCACCGCGAGCAGGCCAATCCGGTTCACTCTCTTGTGTTCGTTCATCTCGATCTCCTGGGTGTTGGGTTGGGGGTTGGCGGTCACTTCTTCAGGTACTCGCCCGCCGGCTTGATTTGGTCGGGGTGGTCCTTGGCGAGTTGCACGAACTCGTCCACGCACGGCGGGCAGCAGAACTGGTACTCCTGCCCGTCGATCACCCAGGCGAAGGCCGTCCCCGCCTTCGTCAGCGTGACCGGGCAGATGCGGTCGCCGGTCTTCGGCTTCAGGTCGTGGGACGCCTGGACGCCCTTGAACTTCTGGGAGGCCGTCTTGCCGCCGTTCGCCACAATGTCGGCGGCGGTGTACTTCCCGCCGGGCGTCAGGTACAGCGTCCGCTCCTCGGCGGCGGCCACCTCGGCGGCGGGTCCGGCGGCGGCGTGACCGCCTGGAGAGGACGAGAACCCGACGCGGAACCGCTCGCCGCCAATGCGGACGGTCGGGATCGTAACTTCGACCTTCTTACCCCACAGGTCGCGGGGCAGCTTGCCGACGAACTGCGAGGTCTTGCCGGACGCGTCCCCGGCCTGGGGTTCGGCCTTGAACACGAACGGCGTGGCCTCGGTGCTCCCCTCCGGCTTGGCGTAAGCGGTCAGCGGCTCGGCCTCGACTTCGATGACCTTGGCCTCGTCCGGGCCGAGTGTGTAGAACCGCACCACCCCGTCCTTCTCGAACACGGCCTCGCCGTGGTAGTTGTCCCGCCCGATGGGGACGATGGTCCCGCCGTGGGCGGTCGGCTTGTGCCCGTGACCCCCCTCCGTGGCGTTCGGCCCGGACTTGCCGGGCGTCGGCACGCCGGTCGGGGCGGGTGCCGGGGCCGAGTTGTTGGTCGGGCCGCCGCACCCGGCGAGGCCGACGACGGCTCCGAGGGCGAACGGGAGGGCGAAGAGACGCACGGTACGCAACATGATCCTGCTCCTGGCAAGGAGGAACGGGGGCGGCTCGGGTGCCGACCACCGGTGAAAGTCGAACCGGGCCGCGACCCCACGACCAATGCATAGAGGGGCGGCGATTGGGGCTCAAGGCGGACGTTTCCGACAGCGGAACGGGTGCGGAACGAGTCACACGAAGACGCCGGGCGTCCCCGCAGGTCCGCGAGAAGTGTGCGTTAGCAGCGGAGCATGTGATGGGCTTGCAGCAGCCGCCAGGACGTGAGGCGGTGGCCCGGTGGCGACGACCCGCCCCCAGAGTCGAGGTCCGAGTCAACCGCGTCGGCGCTGGTCAACGTGACGAAGACGAACGGAAGGGTCGCAGTGAGGTGGCGGACAGTTTCCAGAGCCGACACCAGTGATGGCGTAGCCTTGTCGAACGTCTGCTTGCTGCCCTTCTCCTTGCACGGGCACTGGTGCTTGTCCGGCTGAAGATCGTGCTGCGGCTGGCCGCCGATCCCTTGCGGCGTGACCGAGCCGGCTTCGGACTTGGCGGGGCAATGATCTTTGCAGCAGCAGGGCGGGGTTCGCTCGGACGAGACACTTCCGGGGGCCGGCTGTGGAAGTTGGGCGGCGGGCAAGGTCGTGCAGCAGCAGAGGCTCGGCCCCGCCACCAGTACGAACGTCATGCATATCGCCACCAGCCGCCGAACCATCGGTCGCTCCACCCCAAGAAGCGGGACATGAATTTCACAACTATGCAAATGCTACGCGGGTTCGAGGGCACGGTCAACGGCAACGGCCCCGTCACCCGGTTCCGTATCGTGCCATTCGACGAGGTTGTGCCGGACTGCTCGTACCGGGAGAGGTGCCTGGTGAACCGATCCGCTGGGGCGGTCGGCCAGATTTCGCGGCGGGCGACAGTCTACACGGTCGCGGACGGGCCGGCCCACCGGGCGACTGTCCACTTCGCCACCGTGCCGAGGGCGACCCCGAAAACCAAATGTGCCGACAGCGTGACGACGACGAATTGCGTCGTCAGCGGGATCGAAAAGAACTGCGTGTACGGGGTGAGCAGCATGGCGAGTTCCAGCCCGGTCGCCAGCAGCACCGCCCACACCCAACGTCGTCGCCGGGCGTCCCCGATCGTGGCGACGTACATCACGCCGAAGGTGACGCCGTTCGAGAAGTGGTACGCCCACCCGATCAGGTGTGCGGCCAGCGAGTAGTCGGGCTGTTCGACCGGCTCCCCCAAGATCATCGCCCCGAAGCGGGGGAACACCTTGAACAAGTTCATCGGCGGGACGACTTCCGAGAGGCCCCACTCCCGGGCGAACACGAACGGCAGGCGGAAGGCGTCGTAAGCGCACGCGGCCACGAACCCGGCCACCGCCCCGACGACGACCGCCCGCCAAAGCTGGCCGTCGCCCTTCACCCGGTCGAGCAGGGCGAGTGCGACCAACCCCGCGGTCGCCGGCAGTAGGACGGCGAACGTGAGCGTCCGCATGGAACACGCGCCGTAGAACTCGGCCAGCAGGCACCAGATGGACGTGGCGGCGAGCGCGAATACGAGGAGTCGCCCCGGCCACGCCCAGCGGAAGAGGGCCGGCAAGCCGGGTGAGCGGTCGAAGTCCGGCATGGTTCTCACACTCCCGCGTTTGCGTCAATCCTTCGGCGGTACGATCCGCACGACGACGCGATGTGCATCATGGTGTGTCGGCGGTCGAGGCGACCACCGACTGGCCCGTGCGGATGCCCTTCAGAACCTATACTTGTGCGGCGACGTCTTGCAACGTCAGCGACAGCCCGCGAAGGAAAATGACCTCCAGGCAGTAGTTGTAGTCCAGTCGGACGTGGCGACTGGCGACCACCGCGTCGGTTTGCCGGTGCTGGATTTCGAGGAGGCGATCCGACAGCCACGTGCGGGGGTGGTCGTAGACCGGGGTGAGCGCGACGGCGGCGTCGGACGCCCAGGCGTGGTCCGTGAGCGTTTCACGCAGGAGTCGGCGGATCGCGTCACTCCGGGACTGCGTCATCGGGCATCGTCGCCCCCTGGGCTTTGGGCGTCCGGTGGTTGGAACGGCATCCGCGGCGGGGCCGTGGCCCACAGTAACGCCACGTCGTCGGGGGTCAGGCCGTAGGCGGCGTTCACCAGGTCCGACACGCGGCGTTCGAGGTGCAACGCCTCGCGGGCGTTGGCGTGCAGCGGCAGCACCGACGCCGCGTACGCTTCGTTCAGGCGCTTCACGTCGGCCACGCCCAGCGGGGCGGAGCGGCCGCGAATCTTCCGCACTTCGGCAAGGAAGTCGGCGGCCGACAACTCCGCCAGCCCCGCGAGCTTCTGCGACGGCTTGGCCACGGCGAACTCGGCTCGCACTTCCGACTCACCCTCTCGTGGTTCTGCTCGCGTTAACGTGAGGGGCGGGTATACTGCGTTCTGCTGTTCAGCAGATCACAGAAGAGTGCAGCCGATGCCGAAGGTCGTGAGCGTGTTTTGTGGGTGCGGTGGCTTTGACCTTGGCTTCAAGCAGGCCGGGTTCGACCTCGTATACGCCTGCGACAACGACCCGGCTGCGGTTGACTGCTATTCCCGCAACGTGGACGGCAACGTGTTCGTCAGGGACGTAACCACCGCAGCGTTTCATGCCGACGTCTCGAACGTGAAAAGCTGTGACGTGGTTCTCGGTGGGTTCCCCTGTCAGGGGTTTTCCAAAGCCGGGCCGAAGCAAGAAGGGGACGGCCGGAACACGCTATACGTCGAGATGCGGCGGGTGGTGGCGAAACTCCGCCCGTCCGTGTTCGTCGCTGAGAACGTGGACGGGATGCGGCAGAACTTCGGCGGGTCGTACCTGAACCGCATCGTCGCGGACTTTGAACAGATCGGGTATGACGTCGATCACCACATCTTCGACGCGGCGGCATTCGGCGTCCCCCAGCACAGACGCCGCGTCTTCTTTGTCGGCACCAGTCGCGGGAGTAATAACCCCTTCCGATGGCCCGAACCGACCCACAACGCGGGGACGCGGAACGGCGAGTTTAAGGTTGCCGAACGCAACGGGCCGAGCTTGTTCGGCGGAGACGAGGAAGGGCCGACCCGGAAACCGCGGGCCAGGGCCAGGACGATCGAGGACGCCATCGAAGACCTTGCACAGCTACAGACCGATGTGCCGGATCACGCGGTTACGAACGCTTGGCCGAAGAAGTACGAAACCGTGTTCAAGGCCGTCAAGCAGGGTCAGAAGCTCTGTAATGTCCGCCACGCGAGCACGTCGGTGTACACTTGGCAAATCCCGGAGGTGTTCGGGCAGGTGACCGAAAGAGAGGTTCTGGTTCTGGAAACGATTTCCCGCCACCGCCGGCACAAGCAGTATGGGTCCATACCCAACGGCAACCCGCTCCCCGTGGACGAAATCGAACGCCTCACCGGGGCCACCGGGCTGAAGCGGGAAGTCGCATCGCTGTTGGCGAAGAACTACCTGAAGGAGATGGAAGGCAAGTACGACCTCAAGGGAGCGATGTTCTGCTCCGGGTTGTTCAAACGGCCGTCGTGGACCGAGCCGGCCCCTACCGTGCTGACCAACTTCCATAACCCCCGGTACTTCCTTCACCCGCTGGAAAACCGCCCGTTCACGCTTCGTGAGTGTGCGAGGCTCCAGAGCTTCCCGGACGATTTTGAAATCACCGGCGACGGTTCCAAAGTGGACCTGGTGAGTGCATACCGACTGATCGGCAACGCCGTGCCCCCGCTCATGTCCCGTCACTTTGCCGAAGCCGTGTTGCACTACCTGAGTCGAAAGCCCAAAACGCTGGTCGCCCAATGAAACTGCCGCTACCGACCCTGACGTTGGCCGCCCAACTGCTTGAGTTCGACGTGTGGATAACACCGTCGCTCGGAGAAGTCCGCGATACCGACAAGTTCAAGGAGCAGATGGAGTCCATCGCGGGCACCTTCGAGGCCATCGGGGAAGCCAACAACAATTTCAAAGACGCAAAGGATTGTCAGCCGGGTCAGATCGCGGACACCTTCGTGTCACTCACTCAGGACAAGGAACTGGATGACGCGAAGGCCATTCTTGAGTCTCTCGCTGCGGTTCTGTTCCTGGTTACTGGCAAGTCGGACAACAATGTCAAGTGCCAACTACCGCTGTTCCTACGCGATCAAGCGAAGTGGGAGAACCTGCCTGCGGTTCGCCGCAAGGGTGGCCGAACCTTCGTGACGACCGTCCCGCTACCACGGGAGTTGAAGGCCGACAAGTACCTCGGACTCGTCGCGGCCCTGCACTCGCACAAGGACCAACAGCGGCGACTTCTCGAGCAGTTCGTCAGCTTCCTGTTGAGCGACGAAGCGTGCGTTTCCCAACTGTGGAGCGTGGGCTACAGCTACTTTATGCTGAAGGACTTCGGTAAGGAACGCGACCTGCTGACGCCCCTGGTGGTGTTTCAGGTTCGCGGGTCCGTGGCGGCATCCGGCGGACACGATCCCGAAGCTATCTTGCGTGACAGGTTTGTCGAATGGGGTGTGGAAGCGGGAGCGGCCTTCAACACCACCGACGTGGTACTCACCGAAGTCCTGAAATTGATCGGCTCGACCCCTGCTGTCGAAAACATCAAAGCCGAACCCGCCGACGAAGATGATGAGGAGCGGGAAGTGGTCGAAGTCATTCAGGAAGACGACGACACCGTTAAGGTCAAGACGCGGGCGTATGACTTCATCCTGCCTTACCGTACAGCGGGATGGACGCCGAAGATTTTCATCCAAGCTCAGTTCTACGCAGGTGATTCGGGGAGCGTCTCACACAAAAACGTCGATCAGACGCGGACTTCACGCACGGCGGTTGAGGGCATCTTGTCCGACGCTCGGTTCGTGGAGTACCTCGACGGGGCCGGGTACTTCTCCACACTCAACAGGGACTTGAAGCACCTTGTCGGCATGTCCAACACCGCCACGTTTTTTCAGGTGAAGAGTGCGTCCATACGACTTCGGCGTGAACTACAACACGTCGGCTACCTGACGCCGCTCGAAATCGAACACGCAGTTTTCTGCTCCAACGGTTCCCCAGCGGCGGTCCGCAAAGTTTTGAAGGCGGAAGGGTACGAAGACGCTGAAATCGAACGGGCCATCACGGACAGCACGACGCGGAACATCCTGGGTGCGAACTCGAAAGGCGCTCTCTCCGTCGCCACGGATCGACGGGACATCGCCCGGCGGTATTTCCTGCTCGATGTCGCAGCGAAGTTCGGTTCGGCACCGGTGACCCCGACCGAGAAGATGACGGGCAGTCTTCTGGTTCCCGGCTACGGCCCATTTCACGGCATCAAGCTCGACATGCTGTTGAAACAGGCCATCAAGTTGGCCCCAGCCCTCAAAGACGACCTCAACCAATCTGAACTGATGTTGGCAGATATCCAATGGTTGTGCGACCAAGGATTGGCAATGTCCTGTTAACGCCGTTATCTGCGCTACCAGCACCCATCGTTACGGCTGTGAACTTCTGAGTCACCAGTCGGCGGAACCCGGAGTATTCGATCCGGGGGTGACGGACACCTTCGCCCACTTGGCGATCTCGCCCGGTCGGCCCGGCGTCGGCGCGGGCGAGTCGGCGTCACTCGGAGGAAGTAGCGACGCCTTCCGCTTCCGGCCAGACCCCCGTTGGAACTCCACCGGCCTCATGGGCCGCCGGGATTTGGGGGAATCACTGGGGTTTGGAGGATTGTTTTGTTAGCCCGACGCGCCTTGGGCGTCCTGGCCGTAGCGAACTCGCCGACAGCCTCTCACGCCCAGGGGACGCCGGCGCGGGCGTCGAAGTTCGCGGCTTGGGCGAGTTTGGCGAGGTGCTCGCGGGTCTCGTCGTCGAGGTTCGCCGGGGGCACGATCTTGATCGTCAGGTACTGGTCGCCGCCGACGACGCCCTTGCCGCGGAGGCGGATGCGCGCCCCGGAACTCGTGCCGGGGGGGACGCGGACGGTCAGGCTTTCGCCGGCGAGGGTCGGCACATCGACCTTGCCGCCCAGGGTCGCCTCGAAGACGCTGATGGGCACTTCCAGGAGCAGGTCGTTGCCGTCGCGCTTGAAGTACGGGTGCGGGGCGACGCGGACTTTAAGCAGCACGTCGGACGAGCCGGTCGCTGCGGCCGGGACGCGGAGGCGCTTGCCCTCCTCGATGCCGGCGGGGACTTTGACCTCGATGCCCCGGCCGCCGACGTTGATGCTCACCGCCCCGCCGTTGCAGGCGACGTGAAAGGGGACGGTGACTTCGGTCTCGATGTCGGGCGGCGGGGCGTGCTTGCGCTTCTTGGGGCCGCGGCCGCCGCCGAAGATGTCGCCGAACCCGCCGCCGCTGCTGGCCCCGCCGCCGAAGACGTTGCGGAATAGCTCCTCGGCCATCTCCGGGTCCATCTGCGGCCCCCCGCCGAACCCCCCGCCGGGGAAGCCGCGCCCACCGGGACTGCCGCCCGGGCCGGACGTTCCGGCGTGGCCGTACTGGTCGTACCGCTCGCGCTTGGTCGCGTCGGACAAGACTTCATAGGCCGCGGAGACTTCCTTGAACTTGCCCTCCGCGTCCTTGTCGCCGGGGTTGCGGTCGGGGTGGTGCTTGGCCGCGAGCTTGCGGTAGGCCTTCTTGACCTCGTCGGCCGTGGCAGTACGGCTCACGCCGAGCGTTTCGTAGAAGTCGTTCGGCATGGTCGGTCGCGGTCCAGGGGTTCGGGTGACATCATTCTATCTGCCGCGTCGGACGGCGGTTCCGGCCCAGGTGGGGAGTTGCGAAAATTCGCGGACGCTTGCACTCACCGCCGGCACACGTCATGATAGGGTTCCCGCCCACGCCGCCTTTCCGCTGGTGCCGCCGATGCGCTTTCGCCTGTTGCTCCTCGCCGCGCTGTTGACGCGCCCAGCTGCCGCCGGCGAACCGGTGAAGGTGGACTTCAACCGGGACGTGCGGCCGATCCTGTTCGACAAGTGCGTCGCCTGCCACGGGCCGGACGAACAACAGCGCAAGTCCGGCCTGCGGCTCGACACCCGCGAAGGGGCGGTCGAGGGCGAGGCGTTCGTCCCCGGGAAGCCGGGCGAGAGCGCGATCATCGAGCGCATCCTGTCGAAGGACAAGGCCGTCGTGATGCCGCCGCCGCGGACCGGCAAGACCCTCACCCCGGCCGACCGGGACGTGATGACCCGATGGATCGAGCAGGGGGCGAACTACGCCGAACACTGGTCGTACGCGAAGCCGACGCGGCCCGAGTTGCCGGCGGTCAAGAACCCGGCGTGGGTGCGGAACCCCATCGACCGCTTCGTGCTGGCCAAGCTCGAATCGCTGAAGCTGGCCCCGCAACCCGAGGCCGACCGCGCGACGCTGGTCCGCCGCGTCACCCTCGACGTGACCGGGCTGCCGCCAACGCCGGCCGAAGTCGAAGCCTACGCCAAGGACGCCGCGCCGGACGCCTACGAGAAGCTCGTCGATCGCCTGCTGGCCAGCCCTGCCTACGGCGAGCACTGGGCGCGGCAGTGGCTCGACCTGGCCCGGTACGCCGACAGCGCCGGGTACGCCGACGACCCGCGCCGGACGATCTGGGCCTACCGCGACTGGGTCGTCCGCGCGTACAACCGCAACCTGCCGTTCGACCGCTTCACCGTCGAACAACTCGCGGGGGACTTGCTGCCGAACGCGACGGACGAGCAGCGGGTCGCCACGGCGTTCCACCGCAACACGATGACCAACAACGAGGGCGGCACGAGCGACGAGGAGTTCCGCAACGTCGCCGTGGTGGACCGCGTCAACACGACGCTGACCGTCTGGATGGGCACGTCGCTGGCCTGCGCGCAGTGCCACACGCACAAGTACGACCCGATCACGCAGACGGAATACTTCGCGCTGTTCGCCTTCTTCAACAACACCGCCGACGCCGACCGATCGGACGAAACCCCGACGCTCCCCGTCGGCGACACGCCGGCCTTAAAGGCCAAGCGGACCGAGTTCGAGGCGAAGGCGACCGCGCTCGACAAGCTGATGCCGCTGCAAGACCCGCGCGTGCAGGCGTCCCTCAAGTTGAAGGCCGATGCGGCCCGCGCCGAGGCAGCGAAGCACCGCGCCCCGACGACCGTCCCCGTCATGCAAGACCTGCCGGCGAAAGACCGCCGCGTGACGAAGCTGCAGTACCGCGGCAGTTTCATGGACCTCGGGGCGGTCGTCACCGAGGGGACGCCGGCCGCCTTCCCGCCACTGCCGAAGGGCAAGCCGCTCAACCGCTTGACGCTCGCCGAGTGGGTCGTCGCCCCGGAGAACCCGCTGACCGCCCGCGTCGCCGTGAACCGGTACTGGGAACTGCTCTTCGACGCCGGCCTGGTCCGCACCTCCGAGGAGTTCGGCGCGCAGGGCGAGCCGCCGGTGAACGCGCCGCTGCTCGACTGGTTGGCCGTCGAGTTCCGCGAGACGAAGTGGGACGTGAAGCGGCTCGTCAAATCGATCGTGACCAGCGCCGCTTACCGGCAGTCGTCGAAGGTCACGCCGGAACTTTTTGCCCTCGATCCCGAGAACCGCTTCGCCAGCCGGGGGCCGCGCGTCCGCCTGACGGCCGAGATGGTCCGCGACCAGGCCCTCGCCGTGTCCGGGCTGTTGAGCCGCAAAATGTACGGGGAGAGCGTGAAGCCGCCGCAACCGTCGAGCGGGCTGACCGCGGCGTTCGGCACCAACCTCGACTGGCAGACGAGTACCGGCGAGGACAAGTACCGCCGGGCACTGTACACCGAATGGCGGCGGACGAGTCCGTACCCGTCGATGATGGCCTTCGACGCGACCAGCCGCGAGTCGTGTACCGTCCGCCGCGGTAAGAGCAACACGCCGTTGCAAGCCCTCGTGACGCTGAACGACCCGGTCTACGTCGAAGCCGCCGTCGCCCTCGGCAAGCAAGCCGCCAAGCAGCCCGGCGACAAGTTGACGTGGCTGACGGTGCAGACCCTGAGCCGTGCCCCAAGCGCCGCCGAAGCGACGCGATTGACGGCCCTGCACGCCAAGGCCAAGGCGAAATACGCCGCCGACGCCAAGCTCGCCACCGCACTCGTCGGCACCCCCGACCCCGACACCGCCGGCTGGGCCGTCGTCGCCAACGTCGTCCTCAACCTCGACGAGATGCTGATGAAGCGGTAGCACTCGGAAACACTACTGCTGACGCGCGGCGTCGAGCCAGAATTGCCGCTCCAACTCGACCGCCGACACGCCGAACACTTGGCGGTAGTCCTCGTCGAACGTGCCCGGCCGGACGCGGTAGTACAACTCCACGAATTTTCGGGCACCGTACTCTCGGACCAGGTAGGCGACGAAGGCTCGCCCGAAGCCGTAGACGGGACCGCGCCCCCGGTAATACCAGAAGTCGCTCGTGAACTCGGCCACCAACGAGAAGTCTTCCCCTCGGTCCTTCGACGACTCGACCAGTTGGGCCATCCCCACCGGGTCCGCGAACCTCCGAAGCGTCTCGGCGAATTCGCCGTCGGTCAGCCGGCGGAGCAGCGCGATCTCGCGCCGGAGTTCGAGGGCACTGCGGGCGTGGCGCGGGTCTTGCCGCGAAACCGCCTCGGCCCAGCCCTCACCGAGTAGCGCGGGCGGGATCGTGCCGGGGGCGACGTGCTGATTCAGAACCGCGTGGGCCAACTCGTGCCGGTCGAGTTCGTCGGCCGGGCTGGTGTCAGTGCCGAAGGCGAACCCCGGTGTCGAGAAACCACCGGTGCCGAACGGGTTGCCGCGAACCCAGTGGATTTTCGCCCGCAGTAAACGTCCCGACTGCTCTTCCAAGCCGGCAACGTGCCGATCCATCGTCGCGAGGTCTTGCTCCGGGTCGGTCAGGCCGGTGCGGTAAAACATCACCACGCGGTCCGACTCCAGCCTCCGCGAGTAGGCCCACGGGACCGCGACTTCCGCGACGTTAGCCCATGCCATGTAGGAGACCGCTGCCGACGGGGTCGGGCGCACGTCGCGGGCCTGGAATCGGAGCGGAGCGAGGGCGAAAAGGGCGAGGAGGCCGGCGACGGGGACCGCCCCCACGAGCCACCTGCCGGCCGCGCGGCTGCGTCCCGGCCCGCCCAGAATCCCGCATAGCCCGAACAGGCAGCCGGCCGCCAGTGTGAGTAGCAGTCCGGCGAACAGCCAGCCCGGCGGGTGGACGACTCCGAAGCGATATTCGACATGGAGCCCGGCGACGACGACCAGGCCAATAGCCCACTGGAAGCCGGCGAGCCGCCACGCCCGGAAGTCACGCCGTGCCCGATTCGTTGCCAATGGTCGCACGCTTGATACTTCCGTGATTGGCTTAATCGACTTCGCCCCGAAGTCACAACCCGGCTGAACGACGTAACTCGTTGGCACCCCGACACCGCCGGCTGGGCCGTCGTCGCCAACGTCGTCCTCAACCTCGACGAGATGCTGATGAAGCGGTGACGGGTCTGCGGACGGGCAGTCCCGGCGAGCGGCGGCGCGTCAGCCCGCCGGTCCCGCCCGGAATGGGTTATCGCAACCGACCGGAAGTTGCCTTCGCACGCCCGCGGCGGTCACTCGCATTCCGGGCGGGACCGGCGGGCTGACGCACCGCCGGTCGCCGGGAATCTCACTCATATCGCCTGTTCGTTACTTGGGGGCGGGCGGCTTGCCGACGAGGGCGGCGAACTCGCGGACCCAGATGTTGCGGAACATCGTCTCGTTGCCGTGGAATTGCAGGCTGATCGGCATCCGCGCGGCGTGCTTCACGTAGGCCGCCGGGCGGTCGAAATTGGTGCTGCCCTGGATCTCGAAGTGGTTGTGAACGACGACGCCGTTTTGGAGCACGGTAATGAACGCCGGCTTCGAGACCTTGCCATCGTCGGCGAAGACCGGGGCTTCAAAAATCACGTCGTAAGTCTGCCACTCGCCGGGCTTGCGGCTGACGTTGACCATCGGCGGCGACTGCTTGTAGATCGAGCCGCACTGGCCGTCGAAGTACGTCGGGTTGTTCACCGAGTCGAGGACTTGGAGTTCATACCTGTCCATCAGGAAGATGCCGCTATTGCCGCGGCCTTGGCCGCTGCCCGCGACTTTGGCCGGGGTGGCGAACTCGACGTGCAGTTGGCAATCGCCGAAGGCGTCCTTCGTCGAGATGCCGGTCTTGCGGGTGATGGCGTAGCCGTCCTTGACCTCCCAGTTCTCGCCGTTCTTCCACTTCGAGAGGTCTTTGCCGTCGAACAGGACGACTGCGTCGGCCGGCGCGGCCCCCGGCGTTTGCCCGGCGGCGACGACCTTCGGCTCCGTCCAGACGACGCCGCTCTTGTACTCTTGGAGCAGCACGGCCGCGGCGTTCGCCATCAAGGCGAAGCCACCGACGGCCAGGCACGCACCGGCGAACAGAATTCCAGATTGACGCTTCGTCATGACGGCACCGCGAAAGTGGATCGGGGGAGGCAAGGGAACCTCCGCAAGTCTACGAACGCGACGGCCGGCGGTCACGGAGCCTTTTGCAGTGAGGTCGTCATCCCCGGCACGCCCGGCTTCCGCAGACTCGTCAGGCGTGCCCCGGCCACCTCGGCGGTACGGCTGTTCGGCGCGAGCAGGGCGACCCGTTCCAGGCACGCCGCCGCCTTGGCCGGTTGGCCCTTCTTGACCCAGCCGTCGGCGAGAGTCAATTGCATCTCGGCGACGCGGACGGAGAACTGCTCCGCGGCGACGGCGAAGCGGTCCGGGTCGGCCGTAACCGACGCCTTGAGTTCGGCGGCGTCGCGGCCCTCGGGCAGGTCGGGGAACTGCGTGCCGATCTGTTCGCACCGGTCGAGGCAATCGGCGAACCGCTCGCGCCGGAAGTCGTCGCGGGCGGTCGTCAGGAACTCTTTGGCGATCATGACGCGGAGCCGATCGACCCCCTCACCGCGGGCGGCGAACGCCGTAAGCCGCGTCGTCGCCTCGACCGCCGCCACCGTGCCGGCGAAGTTGCGGATCAGGTCCGAGTAAATCTCGACCGCGGCCGCCAGGTCGCGCTTGGCTTCGAGTTCCTGACCCCGGCCCAGTCGTTCCCGGGCCGACTTCTCGACCCCCGCGACCCCGGCCACGGCCTTGACCCGCACGGGCGACTCGGACACCCCAGCGGCGATGTTCTTCCACAGGGCGACCGCCCGCGTGGCGTCCCCCAGGCGTAACGCCTTGTCCCCCTCGGCGAGGTCGCGGGTCGCCCACTCGGGGGTGTTCACCGTGTCGATCACGGCACTCTTGACGTGGTCGCGGAGTTGGTCGGCGGTGACGTAGCCCTGGAGGAACGAGACGATTTTGCCGTCGGGGGCGGCGATCACGGTCGTGGGATAAATCTGGATTTTCAGCGCCTGGACGAAAGCCGGCTCCTTGGCCCCGTTAACCTTGACGATGACGGCCTGGCGGTTCAACAGTTCGGCGAGGGCGGGGTCGCGGAAGGTCGTCGCGTCCTGCTTGCGGCAGTAGATGCAGTCGTCGGTCCCCACGACGACGACGAGGGGGGCGTTCTTCTCGTGGGCCTCGGCCCGGGCGGCGTTGTAATCGGTCCGCCATCGCACGGCGTCGTCCGCCGCGAGCCGCGGACCGGCGACCGACCAGACCGACAATGCCAATAGCGTGCGGGCGAGGCCCGGAGCGAGAATTCGACTCATGCAAGTCCTCATCGAAGTTCGTCGAGGGTGCACACCGGGACCGAGTCGGGTCGGGGTGAAATCGCCGGAGCGGGACGTGTAGCGATGGGGATAATCTACCGCGCGACTTGCGCGGAAACCTCTCGAAACAGGGCGTTTCTGCGGCGGCGGACGCGGCCCGAGGGGCGCAACCGCGCGAACTCCGGCAACCCGCGGTGAAGCTGTAGCGGTCAGGCCCGGGGGTGCGCTTTGCGATAACTCTGTTGCAGCCGCTGGGTCGAGACGTGGGTGTAGATTTGCGTCGTACTCAGGCTCTTGTGCCCGAGCAGTTCTTGCACCCCGCGGATGTCCGCCCCGGCGTCGAGGAGGTGCGTGGCGAAGCTGTGCCGCAGGGTGTGCGGAGTCGTCCGCGGGTCCAGCCCGGCGACTTGCAGGTGCTTCGCCAACAGCCGGCCGACGCTGCGCACCGTCAACCGCGTCGCTTGGCAGTTGAGGAAGACCGCGTCGCTCACCTTGTTCCAGCGACCCAACAGGGCCGCTCGTTCGACGATCCAGTCCCGCAACGCGACCTGGGCGGGGTGGCCCAGGAGTGCGAGCCGCTCTTTCTTTCCCTTACCTCGGACGACCGCGATCCCGTCCGGCAGGTCGAGGTCAGCTAAGTTCAGGCCGACGAGTTCCGACACGCGCAAACCGCCGGAGTACAGGGTTTCGAGCCAAGCCCGGTCGCGCAGGGCCAACTCGTCCGTGCCCGGGGCGGCGAGGAGTTTTTGCACGTCGTCGAGGGTCAGGAAGTGCGGCAGGGTTTTGTCGAGGCGCGGCCCGCGCAGGGAATCGGCGGGGTTCGTCGGGATGACGCCCTCGCGGCACATGTATTTGCCGAAGGAGCGGACCGCCGCGAGCCGCCGGGCGACCGTGCTTTTGGCGTACCCCTGGTTGTGCAGCCAGGCGGTCAGTGCCCGCAGGGACCGCAGGTTCCAGTCTTCGGGCCGCGTCGAGGACTGCTTCGTGTGGTCGCGCAAAAACGTGAGGGCTTGCGTCAAGTCTTCGCGGTACGCTTTGACGGTCTGCGGCGACGAGTTCTTTTCGAGGCCGAGGTGCATCAGAAAGTCAGCGAAGACTTGCTCGAGTGTCACGGGGCGTCGTCCCGGGGTGCAGTGTCGTCGAAGTCACCGGTCGCGGTCACGGCCACCGCCTGTAGCTTGGCCCGCTCGGTGAGGACGGCGGCGTCGAACCAGTTGAACGCGGTCCCGGCGTCGGCGGCCGTGTCCCGGATCGCGGCGACCACCTCGGTCCGGCTCGCGTCGTCGTAAACGAAAATGAACCGCTCGTCGCCTTTGAACAGGGCCAGCACGTTCAGGTCGTGCATCGGTCGAGGCTCCGGGGGCGGGCGGCGAGGTTCCCACGCTTTCATCGGTGCCCCGGCCGGCGGACTTGCCGGAAACGGCTTCTTTTTGGTGGCTCGGCCGGAACGCCCTCGGTAACATCCCAACTCGCAGACGGCCCCGCGCCGCCAAACCCCGCCCACTCTCTCCCGGAGTTACCCCGCCATGGCATCGACGGCACTCGCGCCGCCCCAGACGACGACCAGTCTGAACGACCGCATCCTGTTCGCCGCCAGCTTCCTGACGCTGATCGCCGCCGGCATCGGCTTCTCGGTGCGGGGCGTGATCCTCGCGGACTGGGGCCAGCAGTTCGGCTTCACGCAGACGGAACTCGGCACGATCACCGGCGGCGGCCTGATCGGCTTCGGCGTGGCGATCATCTTCTTCAGCTTCTTCGCGGACCTCTTCGGCTACGGCAAACTGATGCTCGTCGCGTTCTTGCTGCACGCCGCGTCGGCCGTGGTCACGTTCGCCGCCACGCCCGTCTACGCCGCCTACGGCAAGGACGGCGCGTTCGCCTGCCTGTCGGTCGGCCTCTGGCTGTTCGCGCTGGGCAACGGCACCTGTGAGGCGGTCATCAACCCGCTGACCGCGAGCCTGTTCCCGCGCAATAAAACGCACTGGCTGAACATCCTGCACGCCGGCTGGCCGCTCGGCCTGATCCTCGGCGTGCTCATCACCCTCGGCTTCGGCCAGATGACCGGCCCGGTCCCGTGGGAGTTCAAGCTCGGCGTATTCCTGCTGCCGGTGCTGGCTTACGGCTTGTTGATGTTCAATCGGCCGTTCCCCAAGTCCGAGGCCGAGTCGGCCGGGGTGCCGTTGAAGAGCATGATGGGGACCGTCGGGTTGATCGGCTTCGCCGTCGCCGCGATGTTCCTCGCCTTCGCCTTCCCGACCTTGCTATCGGCGGTCGGGGTAAAAGTCCCGATGATCGGTGGGTACGCCGGCGGTCCGATCGTCGGCTACGCCGCCGGGGCCGTGATCTGGCTGATCTTCGCCGTCTACAGCGGCTTTTCGCCGGGCAGCTTCTTGCTCGGCTTCCTGTACGTGTTGCACGCCCTGATCGGGTATGTCGAACTCGGCACCGATAGCTGGATCACGAACATCACGACCCGCGTCTTGAAGAGCGAAACGAACGCCCAACTCGCCTTCGTCTGGACCAATGTGTTGATGTTCACGCTCCGCTTCACTGCCGGGCCGATCGTGCACCGTATCAACCCGATCGGCCTGCTGCTCATCAGCGCGATCCTCGGGTGCGCGGGGCTGGCCATGCTCGGGCTGCCGTTCACCGACACGATCTGGCTCTGGCTCGGCGCGGTCACTGTGTACGGCATCGGCAAGACCTTCTACTGGCCGACGATGCTCGGCGTGATCTCCGAACGCTTCCCCAAGGGCGGGGCACTCGCCATCGGGCTAGCAGGCGGCATCGGCATGATCTCGGCCGGCTTCTTCGGCGGCCCCGGCATCGGCTACAAGCAAGACTACCTCGCCGTGCAGAAGATCAAGGAGACCTCGCCGGACACCTACGCCCGATACAAGTCGGACGCCGCGGAGGGCTTCCCGATTCTGTCCGACGTGTCGCCCGAGACCGCGCCCAAGATCGCCGGCTTCGACAACGCCAAGCTCAAAGTGTTCAACGACTACAAGGGGGGCGTCGCCGCGGCCGACGCCGCAGCGAAAGCAGGCAAGGTCGAGCCGGCTGACCTCCGGACGACCCTCGACAAGGACCTGGCGACCCTCGACAAGGAAAAGGCCGCCGGCAAACCGGTCGGCGAGAAACTCGAAACCTCGCTGCGCGACCTGAAGTCGTGGTGGACGACGCAAGGCCTGCCGAACTACGACACCGATAAGGACAAGCTCACCGCCGCCGAGGACTACGGCGCGAAGACCGCCCTGCTCTACACCGCCGGCGTGCCCGCGGCGCTGGCGGTCGGCTTCCTGCTGCTGCTGATTTACTTCGCCGCGACCGGCGGGTACAAGCAGGTCCACATTTAACGTAACTCGCGGAAACAACGCTGCCGCCCCGGGGACGACTTGGTCGGCCCCGGGGCGTATCATTTCCCCATGAGCCACGGCCGCACCTTTGTCTTCCTCGGCACCGGCACGTCGGTCGGCGTGCCGATGATCGGCTGCGAGTGCCCCGTCTGCACTTCGACGAACTTGAAGAACCACCGCACGCGGTCGTCGGTGCTCTTCAAGTTTGCCGCCGGCAACCTGCTCATCGACACGTCGCCCGAGTTGCGCTTGCAGTTCTTGCGCGAGCGCATCCCGGTGGCCCACGCCGTGGCGTACACGCACTACCACGCCGACCACCTGTTCGGCCTGGACGACGTGCGCATGTTCCCCGTCCGCCTCGGCGGGCCACTGCCGCTGTACTGCACGGCCGAAGTCGAGGGCGTCGTCCGGCAGTGCTTCAGCTACGCCTTCCCGCCGCCGGACTTCGACGGCGGTTTCGTCCCCAACCTGACCTTCCGCACCATCGGCACCGACCCGTTCGTCGTCCTCGGCGAGCGGGTCACGCCGATCCCGCTGATCCACGGCCGGTTCGACGTGCTCGGGTTCCGCGTCGGCGACGTGGCGTACTGCACCGACGTGAGCAAAATCCCCGAGTCGAGCCTGCCCCTGTTGCGCGGCCTGGACGTGCTGGTCCTCGACGCCTTGCGGCCCGCCCGCCCGCACCCGTCGCACTTCAGTTTGGAACAGTCGCTGGCCGCGATCGCCGAGTTGAAGCCGCGGCACGCGTACCTCACGCACATGAGCCACGAGATGGACTACGATCATCTCGTGGCGGTCTTGCCACCTGGGGTGTCGCCGGCGTTCGACGGCCTACAATTCCCTTTCTGACGAACTCCCGGTCGTGCGAGCCGTGCCGATGATCGACGCCCCCGCCGACCTGTTGCACCGCATCCGCGCCCACGGCCAGGACCACCTGCTCACCGGCTGGTCTACGCTATCAGTAGCGGAGCGGCGGGCGTTCGTGGGGCAACTCGCCGGCATCGACTTCGGCGAACTCGAGCGGCTGTACGCCCGCCGGGGCGAACCGCACACGCTCCTGCCCGACCCGTCGGCCATTGCACCGATGCCGGTCGAGGACGCGGCGTCCTTCGGCCCGGACACGTTACGACTCGGCGAGGAGTGCCTGCGCCGCGGCGAAGTGGCTGTTCTCGTCGTCGCCGGCGGTCAGGGCAGTCGGCTCGGGTTCGAGCAACCGAAGGGGCTGTTCCCGGTCGGCCCGGTGAGCGGGGCAAGTCTCTTCCGCCTGCACGCCGAAAAGGTTCACGCGCTGTCGCGCAAGTACGGCGTCGCCGTGCCGCTGCTGGTCATGACCAGTGCGGCGACGACGGCCGAGACGCAGGCGTACTTCCTGTCACAAAATTCGTTCGGCCTGCCGCGCTCGCAAGTGATCTTCTTCGAGCAGGGAACGATGCCGGCCCTCGACGCGGCGACGGGGCAACTCCTGCTATCGCAACCCGGCGCGTTGAACCTCAGCCCGAATGGTCACGGCGGCACACTCACGGCCCTGGCGGACACGGGTCTACTCGCCGACTTGAAGGCCCGCGGCGTGAAGCACGTTTTCTACTTCCAGGTCGATAACCCGCTCGTCGAACTTGCCGCGCCCGGGTTCGTCGGCCGGCACGTCGAGACGAACTCGGACGCCTCCACGAAGGTCGTCTTCAAGACGCGGCCCGACGAGAAGGTCGGCGTCCTGGCCCTGCTCGGCGGCAAGTGCGGCATCGTCGAATACTCCGACCTGCCCGGCGAACTGGCCAACGCCCGCGACGCCCACGGCGAACTGCTGCACCGGGCGGGGAATACGGCGATTCACCTGTTCTCCGTGGCTTTTTTGGAGCGGGTGACGCAAGGAACCGACCGGCTCGCGTTCCACCTTGCCCGCAAGAAGGTGCCGTACTTCGACGCGGAGACCGGCACGGCGGTCAAGCCGACGACGGAGAACGCCCTGAAGTTCGAGCTGTTCGTCTTCGACGCCCTGCCCCTGGCCGACCGCTGGCTGACGGTGCGGGTGCGGCGCGAGGACGAGTTCGCCCCGCTCAAGAACGCCAGCGGCGCGGACTCGCCGGAAGCGGTCCGGGCCGCGCTGAGCGACTTCCACGCCCGCCGGCTGCGGGCCGTCGGCGTCGAAGTCGCCGACGGGGTGGCGGTCGAGATCGCCCCGCTGTTCGCCCTGACCGACGCGGACTTGCGGGCCAAAATCCCGGCCGGAACGCGCGTCACCGGCCCGACATTCTTCGAGTAATTTTGTCCTCCTGCGAGGTTGACGATGCTTCACGCGATGATCATGGCCGGCGGCGGCGGGACGCGATTCTGGCCGCGCAGCCGCAACGTCCGGCCGAAGCAGTTCCTGACGTTCTCCGGCGACCGGACGCTGCTCCAGGCGACTCTCGACCGCGTCACCGGGCCGATCCCGGCCGAGCGGACGTGGGTGATCACCGGCGGCGCGCACGGGGCCGAGGCGGCGAAGCAGTTGCCCGAGTTGCCGGCCGACCACGTCGTCGGCGAGCCGTGCGGCCGGGACACGGCGGCGTGCATCGGCTTGGGCGCGGCCCTGATCGCGCGGGACGACCCCGGCGCGGTCATGCTCGTCATGCCGGCCGACCACGTCATCGAGCCGGTCGCCGAGTTCCAGCGGGCCGTCCACGCCGCGGCGCAGTTCGCCGAGGAGTTCCCCGACGCCCTGCTGACCTTCGGCATCCCGCCGACCTACCCCGCCACCGGCTACGGGTACATCCAGCGCGGCCGGTCGGTCGGCCAGCGGCTCGGCGTGACCATCGCCCGCGTCGAAGCCTTCAAGGAGAAGCCCGACGCGGACACGGCCGAGCGGTTCGTGACCTCGGGCGATTACTTCTGGAACAGCGGCATCTTCGTCTGGAAGGCCGCGACGATCCTCCGCGAGCTGCGGACGAATTGCCCCGCGATTTACGCCGCCGTCGAGCGGATCGCCGAAGCCTGGCCGACCGCCCAGCGCGACGCCGTTTTCCAGGCCGAGTACGAGAAATTGTCGAAGGTCAGCATCGACTTCGCGGTCATGGAGAAGGCCAAGGACGTGATGGTGATTCAGGCCCCGTACCAGTGGGACGACGTGGGCAGTTGGCTCGCGCTCGAACGCCGGAACCCGCAGGACGCCCAGGGCAACACGGTCCAGGCGACCCACTCGGGCATCGCCACGACGAACTGCGTCATCGTCGGCGACGCCGGCAAACTCATCACGACGATCAACGTGAGCAACCTGCTCATCGTCCAGGACGGGGACGCGATCCTCGTCGCCGACCGCGACGACGAGGCAACGGTCAAGCAACTCGTCGATCAACTTAAGCAGCAAGGACTCGGCCGCTACCTGTGAGCGAACCCGCCCCGACCCTCGTCAACGACGAGTTGCCCCCGCGCGGCCGGCTCATCGCCGTCGATGTCGGGAGTGCGCGCGTTGGCCTGGCGCTGTGCGACGCCGACCGCCTCGTCGTGTCGCCGCTAGAAACGCTGTACCGCAAGAACGCCGAGTTCGACGGTCAGTTCTTCAAGCGGGTCGTGAAGGCTGAAGAGCCGGTCGGCTTCGTCGTCGGCCTGCCGATCCACATGAGCGGCGGGGAAAGTTCGCAATCGGTGAAGTGCCGCGAGTACGGGGCCTGGCTGCGCGCCCGCACCGGCCTGCCGGTCGCGTTTTACGACGAGCGCTGCACCTCGGCCGCCGCCGAGTCGATCCTGTGGGACGCCGGGCTGACGCACGCCAAGCGCAAGGCCCGCCAGGACCAGGTCGCCGCCATGCTGTTCCTGCAATCCTATCTCGACGCCCAACACCTCAAGCTCGCCCCGCCGGCGGACCCCGACCCGGAAGCCGAGTCGCCATGACCGAGCGCGACTTCGCCACGGAGGTCGTCGAACGCCTGACGGCCCGCGGCTTCACGGCGCTGTGGGCCGGCGGGTGCGTCCGCGACGAACTCCTCGGCCTGACGCCCGCCGACTACGACATTGCCACCGACGCGACGCCAGAGCAGGTGCAGGCGAACTTCAAGCGGTCGCACAGTTTCGGCGCGAGCTTCGGCGTCGTCGAGGTTTTGGGGCCGCGCGACGACGCCGGCCAGTGGCTCAAAGTCCAGGTCGCCACCTTCCGCAGCGACGGCACGTACACCGACGGCCGGCGGCCCGACAGCGTCACGTACAGTTCGCCCGAGGAGGACGCCCAGCGGCGCGACTTCACGATCAACGGCATGTTTTTCGACCCGAGCAGCGGCCGGGTCATCGACCACGTCGGCGGGCACGCCGACCTGCGCGACCGCGTCTTGCGGGCCATCGGCGACGCCAGCGCCCGCTTCACCGAGGACAAGTTGCGCATCCTCCGCGCCGTCCGCATGGCGGCCCGCTTCGGCCTCACGATCGAAGCCACGACCTTCGCCGCCGTGCGGGCAATGGCGACCGAGGTGACGACCGTCAGCGCGGAGCGGATCGGCGAGGAGTTGCGGAAAATCCTGACGCACCCCAACCGCGTGCGAGGCGTCGAGTTGATGCGCGACGCCGGCCTGGTCGCGCCGATCCTGCCGCAAGCCGCCGGTCAGATCGACGACGCCCTCGACCGACTCCGCAAGCTGCCGCCGCGGGTGACGTTCGAGTTGGCGTTCGCCACGCTGTTGCCGGCGCTCGACGCCAAGGGCACGGCCAAAGTCACGCGGCAATTGCGGCTGTCGAACGACGAGACGGCCCGCATCGGCTGGCTGGTTCAGCACCGCGCATCTCTCGACGCGGCGGCCGAACTGCCACTGTCGAAGTTGAAGCCGCTGTTGGCCCACGACGCGGCCGGCGAGTTGATCGCACTGCACCGCGCCCGCGGCGCGACGGCCGGGGCCGAGTTCTGCGAACGCTTCCTGGCCGAGACCCCGCCCGGCGAGTTGAACCCCGCGCCGCTCGTCACCGGCGACGACCTGGCGGCGCTGGGCATGACCCCGGGGCCGGACTTCAAGCGGATTCTTGCAGTGGTGCGGGATGCTCAACTGGAGAACCGTCTGCCGTCGAGAACCGCGGCACTGGCCCTGGTCGAGACCCTGCGTCCACGCTGAGCCGGGCGGCGAAGACCTCGGCCACCGTCGGCTGCGATGCGAGCCGGCGCGACTTCAGCCAGAAGCGGGCCATCGTCCGGAGCGTGCGCGGCACTTCCCAGAGCGAAACTTTGCTGATGCCGTGCAGCCGCGGCCGGTGCGCCACGGGTAACTCCGTGACCTCATACCCGAGGCGGTTCGCGGTCGAGAGCATCTCGGTGTTGACGAAGAAGCCGCGGCTCGACGGCATCAGGTGGCTCAACGCCTCGCGGCGGAACACCTTCAAGGCGCAGTCGCAATCGCGGACGCGGGTGCCGAGCCAGGCCCGGGCCAGCACGTTGTACCCCCACGACAAGAACCGCCGCCGCACCGGGTCCTGTCGATTCACGCGGAAGCCGACGACGACCGGCGACCGCTGCGTCATCCGCGTCAAAGGCACGAGGTCCCGCAGGTCGAACTGGCGGTCGGCGTCCGTGAACGCGACGCGGCCGTACCGGGCCGCCTCGAAGCCGGTCCTCAGGGCCGCGCCGTACCCGCGGTTGACGCCGTGGCGGATCAGCCGGACGCGCGGCCGCGTCGAAGCCAGACCGGCGATGATGACCGCGGTGTCGTCGGTACTGCCGTCGTCGATGACGAGAATTTCGTACTGCTCGAAGCACTCGCCGAGAACGTCGTCGGCTTCCGCGACGGCGAGGGCGATGCCTTCGGCTTCGTTGAACGCCGGCAGAATCAGGCTCAGGGGGAGTGTCACGGCGGCCGCGTCCATGCGGTGTCTCCTGCGAATCGGGGCGACTTCGGCCGCAGGCTACCATCTCCGCGGCACGTCGATAAGCCGAATCGCCGGCCGCGTCACTCGTCGTACTTGAGCAAGAATTTCGGGTTGATCGCCTTGAAGCTGAGCCGCCCGCCGATGTCCGCGTCGTACTCTTCGGTGAGTGGCCGGAGGACGACCCCTTCGCGCTGCACCCCGGGGTTCAGCCGGCTGACGCCCTCCGAGAACTCGACCAGTTGATCGACCGTGTGGTCGAGCACCACCGTGCCGAGTTGGGGCACCGATTCCAGTTGCATCGTCGAGAGCAGTTCGAGCATCGCCGCGTGGTCGAGCAGCTTCCCGTCCTCGACGTTCAACACGTTGAAGACGCGCAGGGTCACGTCCTTGAAGGAGTACTTGTTTTTCTGAACCCCCGGCCCCACGACTTCGGCCTGGATCGCCACGTCGTGGCCGATCCGGGCCTGGGCGGCGCGCAACTTCGCGTCGAGTTGCGTACTCGCGGCGACCCGGGCCAGGACACTCGTCGCGTCGGTCTCGTCGAGCCACAGGTTGCGGCTACAGATGCCGAACTCGCCGGCCCGGACGAACGCGGTGAACGAGATGCCGTCGAGCTTTTCCGTGACGTTGAACGTCTTGCCCCGGTGGCGGTCGAGGGCCGCTTCGAGCACCTGGACGCGGGTCTCGTCAGTCTTCGGTAGGAAGCTCGGGAACGCCCCTTTGACCCGGCCGCTCATCCCGACCGTCACCGGCGGCTCCCACTTGAGGACGCCCAAGACCTCGGTCACGTCGGCCCCGTCCTGGTCCGGCGTCCCCGGCGGCAGGATCGACGGCGGAAAGCAAATCCCCTGCGACACCTGGCCGCGCAGGCGGATCGTCTTGATTCGGAAGCCGGCCGGCAGGGTCACGGCCCCGGTCGGGTCGAGTTGGGCCGTCTTGAAGCTGCTCGCCCGCAAGAACTCGAACTCCGGCCGTTCGGGGAGTAGCGAGTCGATTTCGCAATATACGAGCCGGTCGCCGGGCTTGTACTCGCCCTTCTTAACGACGACCCACCAGCCGAGGACGCGGATTCTTTCGATCGCGTCGGCCCCGACAATCGGCTCGACGGCGTTGACGGTCTGGACGGTCGCAAGTGTTCGCATGAGGTTCTCCGGCCGGGTTCGTTCTCCCTGCGACACGGTCACCCCGTCGAGGGTTCAGGGACTACAGTATCCACACCGTGTCGTCAAATCCACTTGACGGAGAACGTGTCTCGTCTATAAAGAGTATAGCTGCGGTACTCATTCGACCGCCGTCTCGGGATTTGTTATGACCCTATTGAGCCGCAAAGCCGATTACTCGCTCTTGATCCTGTCGCACCTGTACCACACGGCGGGCGGCGAGAACGCGCGGACCATCTCGGCCCAGTTCAACCTGAGCAAGCCGTTCACGGCCAACATCTTGAAGGAACTCTGCCGCGAGGGCGTCGTCACCAGTCAGCGCGGCGTCAAGGGCGGGTATACCCTCGTGCCCGGTGCGGCCACGATGTCGCTCGCCGAACTCCTGCGGCGGATCGGCGAGCAGTTCGAGTTGACGGTCTGCAGCACCGACCGCCAGGCCGCCGACGGTTGCTCGCTGGCGACCGTCTGCCCGGTCAAGACGCCGCTCGGCGAAGTTCACCAGCGGGTCCACGAGGTGTTCCGCAGCGTGACGCTGATCGAGCTGTTCCAGTCGAGCCTCAAGCCGGCCCTGGCGACCCTGTCCGTGCTGTCGTTGCCCAAGGCCCGCGAGGCCGGTTCCCATACTAACCCGCGAATTGCCAGCGTTGACCACCCGTGCGTTTAGCCGGTCAACGCCGAACATAACCTCCGAAGAAAGACACCATGTCCTTGAAGCTTCCGATTTACCTCGACAACAACTCGACGACGCGGACCGACCCGCGCGTCGTCGAAGTGATGCTGCCGTACTTCACCGAGAAGTTCGGCAACTCGGCCAGCCGCAACCACCCGTTCGGGTGGGCCGCGGAAGAAGCGGTCGAACTGGCCCGCGAGCAACTCGGGACGGCCATCGGGGCCAGCGCCAAGGAGATCATTTTCACCAGTGGGGCCACCGAGAGCAACAACCTGGCGCTCAAGGGCGTCGCGGCGATGTACAAGAAAAAGGGCAACCACATCATCACCACGTCCACGGAGCACAAGTGCGTCCTGGACACGTCGAAGCGGCTCGAACGCGACGGCTACAGCGTGACGTACCTGCCGGTGGACAAGTTCGGCCGGGTGAGCGCCGACCAAGTCCGCGAGGCGATGACCGACAAGACGATTCTCGTGAGCGTCATGTTCGCCAACAACGAGATCGGCACGATCCAGCCGGTCGCCGACATCGGCAAACTGTGCAAGGAAAAGGGCGTGCTGTTCCACACCGACGCCGTCCAGGCCGTCGGCAAAGTCCCGGTCGATGTCGAGGCGATGGGCATCGACCTGCTCAGCTTCACCGCCCACAAGATGTACGGCCCGAAGGGGATCGGGGCACTGTACGTCCGCAAGAAGAACCCCCGTGTGCGCCTCGAACCGATCATCGACGGCGGCGGCCACGAGCGCGGCATGCGCTCCGGCACCCTGCCCGTCCCGCTAATCGCCGGGTTCGGCGCGGCCGCGGAAATCGCCCGCCTGGCCATGCCCGAGGAGTCGAAGTACGTCTACGGCCTGCGAGAACGGCTCCGCGAGGGCATCATGAGCCAACTGCCCGAGACCTACATTAACGGCCACCCGACCGAGCGCCTGCCCGGCAACGCCAACATCAGCTTCGCCTACGTCGAGGGCGAGGGGCTGATGATGGGCATCAAGGACGTGGCCGTGTCGAGCGGGTCCGCCTGCACGAGCGCGAGCCTCGAACCGAGCTACGTCCTGCGGGCGCTGGGCGTCGGCGACGAACTGGCCCACAGCAGCATCCGCTTCGGCCTCGGCCGCTTCAACACCGTCGAGGAAGTCGATTTCACGATCGACCTGCTCGTCCGCGAGGTCCGCCGGCTGCGGGAAATGTCGCCGCTGTACGAAATGGTCCAGGACGGCATCGATTTGAAGTCCATCGCCTGGTCCGGCCACTAAACTCTTACTGCACCCCCCGATAGGAACCCGCCATGCCGTACAGCGACAAAATTCTCGAGCACTACAACAATCCGCGCAACGTCGGCAGCTTCAGCCAGGCGGACGCCAGCGTCGGCACCGGCCTCGTCGGCGCGCCCGAGTGCGGCGACGTGATGAAGTTGCAAATCAAGGTGAACCCGGCCACCGGCCTCATCGAGGACGCCCGCTTCAAGACCTTCGGCTGCGGCAGCGCCATCGCGTCGAGCAGTCTGGCGACCGAGTGGCTCAAGGGCAAGACCCTCGACCAGGCGCTGGCCATCAAGAACACGTCGATCGTCGAAGAACTGGCCCTGCCGCCGGTGAAAGTCCACTGCTCGGTCCTCGCCGAGGACGCGATCAAGGCGGCGATCAAAAACTACCACGAGAAGCAGGGCACCCCGGTCGAAGCCGCCGTGGCCGCCGCGCACTAATCAGTCTCTCGGACTTTTCACCCGAAGTGCGGTATAGTACCGCACGAGCCTTTAACCCGAACCGCGGAGCGAACCCGATGTCTACCGTTGCCGAACAGCCCGAAGTCGCCACCAAAGCCGAAGTCGCCAAGACGATGCCCGACGTGACCATCACGCCGAAGGCGTCGCAAGAAGTCCGCCGCATCATGGCCGACCAGGGCGTGAACGAGAAGTTGTTCCTCCGCCTCCGCGTCGTCGGCGGCGGGTGCAGCGGCTTCCAGCACAAGCTCGACCTCGACCCGGCCGTGAACGACAAGCTCGACGACACCTTCGACATCGAGGGCATCCCGGTCGTGATCGACAAGCGGAGTATGTTGTACCTCGGCGGCGTTCTGGTGGACTTCCACGACGACCTGAACAAGCGCGGCTTCAGCATCTCGAACCCGCACGCCAAGGGCACCTGCGGCTGCGGCAGCTCCTTCTCGATGTAACCCCATGCCGACGCAAAATCACTTCGAACGCCTCGGCCTCCCGGGGCGTTTTTCCGTAGACCCCGCCGACCTCGAACGGGCCTACCTGGTCCGGTCGCGCGAAGTCCACCCGGACTACCACGCCGAGTCCGCCGACCGCGCCGCGAAGCTCGCCGAAAGTGCCGCCGTCAACGAGGCGTATTCGACACTACGCGACCCCTTCCGCCGCGCGGAATACCTCTTCAACGTCGCCGTCGGAGACACCCCGCAGGTTGCCGTTGCCTTACCGCCCGCGTTCCTGATGCAGGCCATGGAACTCCGCGAGCGCCTGGAGTCGGCCGGGGCCGACGCGGTCGAACTCGCATCGCTGGACGGTGATCTCGGGGCGCTGATCGACGCCGAACACGCTGCCGTGGCGACGCTGTTCGACGGGCCACTCACGCCGAGCGGTTTCGCCGCGATTCGCGGTCACTTGAACGCCTGGAAGACGCTGGCGAGCCTGCGGCGAAGCGTTAACGACGCGATCACGGAGTGAGTGGCCGGCGGGCTTTCAAATCGTAGCGGTCGCCGGCCTTCACCTCGACCATCGGCTTGACGCCGTCGAAGAAGCCGACCTTACTGTCGCCGACGACTTCGGCCGTCGATTGCCCGACGACGATGGCGGTCCCCTCGTCCAGGCCGATGCCGAGCAGTTGCGGGTAGGTCTTCATCAGGCCGCGCATGTCGTCGATTCGTTTACGGGCGAAGAAGTGCTGATCGACGGCGCACCCGGGCAGGTAGCCGAAGCCACGCTCGTACCCCTCCGCGGCGACGACGGTGTTGCCGAGTGGGTGCGCACGGGGCATGTACTCGCTCTGAATCGACGCCCCGGCCGACGTGCCGCCGATGACCCCGCCGCGCTCCAGCACGCCCCGAAAGCGCGTTTCGCTGAGCGTTCCGGCGTAGGAATCGACGAACCGCCAGTGCCGGCCGCCGCCGAACCAGACGGCCTTAGCTTCGAGCAACGCTTTCGAGAAGTCAGGCTCGTCAGCCCTCTTGCGGTCGCGGGTGTGCAGGACCGTCACGTTCGTCGCCCCGGACTTCTTGAGCAGCGCCAGGTCCGCCGGCACGCGGTCGCCCGGCTCGAACTCGCTGGCCGTCGGCACGAACACCATCGGCGCGTCTTTGCCGCCGGCCAGCGCGAAGAAACGGTCGAGGATCGGCTTCGGCAACGCCCCCCCGCCGACGATGACGAGTGCGCCCTTCGGCACGACCGGGTCCGCGTTTTTCACCGGCGGAAACGCCTCCTTCTCCGCCCGCACCAGAGCCGCCCGGCGGATTTGGAACAGGTCGAGTTCTTCGCCGGCCTTCAACACGTCCGCGCGCGCCGGGCGACCGGGGCCGGCCGCCCAAACGACGGTCACGGTCGAGTCGCCGACGACGCGGATCGACCGGGCTTTGACGACGACGGCGGTCGCCTCGTCGATGCCGAGACCGACGAAGTCGGGGTGTGCGGCAATCGCGCCGCTCAAGCGGTCACCGCGATTGCGGGCGACGAAGTGCTGGTCGCAAATGACGCCGGCGAGGAAGCCGAAGCCGCGGCCGAGCGTCGCCACCTTCGTGCCGCCGGTCATCATCGGGTCGGACATCACCGCCGCCCCGGCCGACGTGCCGCCGATGACGCCGCCGCGGGATAACAGGTCACGGAGTTCGGTTTCGACGCGGGTGCCGAGGTACGCGGCCGTCAACTGCCGCTGGTCGCCGCCGGAAAACCAGACGGCCGTCGCCTCCCGTAAGGGTTTGACGAAGTCGGCTTCGTCGGCCCGCTTGCGGTCGCGGGTGTGCAACAGCGTCACGCCCTTCGGGTCGAGCTTTTGCCACGGCTTCGTGAACGACTCGGCCTCGTCGGGCTTGTCGGCGTCGCCGCTCGCGGTGGGGATGACGACGATCCTGGCCTTCGCCGCGCCCCCGGCGAGCTTGAAGAACTCGTTGCGGACGCCGTCCGGGAGTTTGCCCCCGCCGACGATCACGAGTGAACCCGCGACCGGCTCTTGCACGCGCGGAGCGACTTGCGCGGTAGCCGGTGACAACACGATGACACCGAGCAGGAGCACGGCCAGCAGTTTCACGACTTCGCCTCGGGTTTTTCGGCCAGCAACTTGTCGAGCGGGGGCCGCCGCAAGTGGTGCTTGGTCCGCTCTTGAATGGCTTGTGCGGCCGCGAGTAAGCGGCTCTCGCCGTACAGGCGGCCGGTCAGCGTCACGGCCGTCGGCGTCTCGATTTCGCCGACTTTCGTGTAGCCGGACGGCAGGCAGACGCTCGGGTGGCCGGTCAGGTTGGTGACGAGCAAGTCGTTGCCGCCGACGTACAGATCGACCGCCTCCATGACCTTGGCCATGTCCCGCATCAGCAGCGTGCGCAGGCGGTTGGCGCGGACGTAATCGACCGCCGAGACGAAGCGGCCGCGCTGGAAGGTCGGCCCCCACAGGCCGATGCCCTCGGTGGTGCCGGCGTGCGTCAGATCGTCGAACATCGCCGCGCTCTCGACATCGAGGATTAGTTGCAGGGCCTCCGTCGGCACGCGGGTCGGCAATTTGATCGGCACGAGTTCGCAGCCGGCGTCCGTCAGTGCGGTCAATTCCTCGCGGTCTTTGACCGGCTTGCGGCCCTCGACGTAGCCGACCTTGAGTTGCTTCAACGGCACGCGGCTGGGCCAGTCGAACGGCCGGGTAACACTCGGCGGGTCGGCGGGGTCGCGGCCGTGGATCGCGGCGAACACGAGGGCGCAATCCTCCGCGCTGCGAGTCAGTGGACCGAGTTTGTCCATCGTCCAGGCCAGCGACATGCAGCCGGCGCGGCTGACCCGGCCGAAGGTCGGTCGCAGCCCGGTGACGCCGCACCGGGTACTCGGCGAGACGATGCTGCCCAGGGTTTCGCTGCCGATGGCGAACGGCACCAGGCCGGCGGACACGGCCGACGCGCTGCCGGCGGACGACCCGCTCGACCCCTGCTTGACGTTCCACGGGTTGCGCGTCTGCCCGCCGAACCATAGGTCGCCCCAGGCCAGTGCCCCGAGAGTGAGTTTGGCCACCAGCACCGCGCCGGCGTCTTCGAGGCGTTTAGCGACGGTCGCCTTCGCGTCGAGAATTTGGTCCTTGAAGTGGCCCGCGCCCCACGTCGTCGGCGCGCCGGGGTAGGCGATCAGGTCCTTCGCGCCCCACGGGATGCCGTGCAGCGGCCCGCGAACCTTGCCCGCCGCGAGTTCGGCGTCCGCCTGTTTGGCTTGGGTCAACGCGATTTCGGGAAGGAGCGTGACGACGCACTTCAACGCGGGGTCGTACTTCGCCAGGCGGTCGAGCGCGAGCTTGGTCAACTCGACCGACGTGACCTGTTTCGACCGGAGCAAGTGGCCCAGTTTGGCGACGCCGAGGAAGGCGAGGTCGTCGGCCGCGGCCGGGCGTTTGACTTCGGACGCGGGGAGGTCAACGCGGCTCGTCTCGTCGGTCGGCGCGACGGTCACGCCGGTCAGCGGGTCGAAGTGGAAGGCCGGCGGTACGTCGTTCGGCAACGGCACCGCGTGGGCCGCGACACTCGCCGCCAGGTTGCGCGTGAGCCAGATGGCGACGGCCTTGCGGTCGGCTTCTGACAGGGTGATGCCGGCTACCCACTCGGCCTCTTCGACCATCCGCGGCGTGACGGTTTTGAGGCGGGGAGCGGGGGCGTCCTCGACGGTCGCGGCGACGGCCCGCTGGAAGACGGCCGAGCCGACGCCGAGCGCCGCCAGCCCTTGAAGTAAGTCCCGGCGGTGCATCGCGGCTCCTGACGACAGGTGGTCAACGGTTGAACAAAAACGCCGGACTGTTGATGAGCGCCCAGACGAGGTCTTGCGCGCCCAGCACGCGGGCGTCGGTCGGCGGCGCGACGGCCGATTCGGCCCGCAACCGAGAGTATTCGCGGTCTTGGGTAACGTACTGGGCGCGGAGTTTGTCGCTGATCACCTTGGTACGCCACTTCGTGGGAACTTCCAGGAGCACGAGCAAGTCTTTCGACACGCTCGACACCAACTTCGGGTTCGCGTCGGTCGTCAACGACAGACGGAAGCGGCCGATGGTGTGGTTGGTGCCGTAACGCTGGTCGAGGGTAAAGGTCCACTCGACACTCTCGGGGTCGGCGACTTTGGCCGTCACGGGGAAGACGGCGGCGTGGTTCTCGCCCAGTTTGCCGGACAGTGCCCAACCGGTGGTCAGGTTGCCGTCGATGGCGTTGACGACGGGGAAGCCGCCCTGCTCGAACGTCGCAGTCGGCCCCTTGAAGGCGACCGGCTTCGGCTTCGCATCCGCCTTGTTCAACGGCTTCGCGGTCGCCTTGAACTCGTTGAGCACGAGGTTGCCGTTGTCGGCGCGGCCCGGGCCTTTCGCCGGCAGGCTGGCGTCGGCCAAGACTTCGAGTTTCACACCGGTCACGTTGGCCAGCTTCGATTGGACCGTAACGGTGTAAAGCTCCGTCGGGGCCGTCTTGCCGCTGACGAGGTAGCTGCCGTCGGCCTGCTTGGTGAAGGTCGCCCCACTGCTCGCGGCGAGTGTCTTCGGCTCGACGACGGTCCAGGCCGTCGGCTTCTGGGCGAGGAGTCCGGCCTCCCAGGATTGTTGCTTCGCGGGCAAGGTCGCTTCGTAGTCGATGGTCGCCTTGAGCTTGCGGCGGTAGTCGGCCGTGACTCGGTCGAAGTCCGCCGTGGCGGCGACGACGGCGACCGCCCCGGCCTTCGCCTCGGCCGCGGTCGGCTTGCGGTTCAGCACGGCCAGGTAGATTTCCTCGACGACCTTGGCATTGTCTTTGGTCGCGGCGGTGAACTTCGCCAGGCTGCCGGCGGGGTCTTGAATCGCGTCGGCGACGATGGGGCCGTTAACCATCGCCAGGACCGGCCCGAGCATCATCGTGTTCGACCGCTCGCACTCGCAGGCCGACTCGCGGACCGGCTTGCCGAACAGTTCGAGGAAGCCGCCGGGCAGATCGACGTTGCTATCGACGAGTTGCGCGGCGCGTGCCCCGGCCGGCAAGCCGGGCAGGTGCGACTGGCTGCCGGTGACGCGGTGGATGCTGTCGAACAGCACCTCGGCCGGCAGGCGGCGCGGCAGGGCGTGCGAGTAGTTGATGTCGTCGTCGCGGTTGAACTTGTTCGTGGCGATCGAGAGCTGGTACGTGCGGCTCTTGCAGATCGTCTTGATGAGTTCGTTCGCGTTGTAGTTGCCGGCGACGAACTCCTTGGTGAGCCGGTCGAGGAGTTCGGGGTTGGTGGCCGGGTTGCCGGCGCGGATGTCGTCCACCGGCTCGATGACGCCGACGCCGAGGAGGTAGCTCCAGACGCGGTTGGCGTAGCTCCTGGCGAAGTACGGGTTGTCCTTCGAGGCGATCCACTTCGCCAGTTGCGTCCGCCGCGGCAACTCCTTGTTCGGCGTGCTGGCGTGGACGAACGGGAACTTCGGCAGAGCGTTGGTGCCGGTGCGGTCGTGCTTCAACTCGCCGGTCTTCACGTCCGCGATGACCTCGGCGAGCGGCACGGCCCCCTCGACCGCGGACCCGCCGATCTTCTGGCCCTTGAACTTGGGGTCTTCGGTCCGGCCGATCTGCGCGAAGTACGACGCCAACTCGAAGTACTGGTCCTGGGTCCACTTCTCGAACGGGTGGTCGTGGCACTTGTTGCAGTTGAAGCGGATCGCCAGGAACAGTTGCGTCGTGTTCTCCATCGCGGCGTCCGGCGTGCGGAGCGTCTTGTAGTAGCCGGCGGGCGGGTTCTCGACGTTCGACCCGGTCGCCGTGAGTACGTCGTAGGCGAACTGGTCGTAGGGCATGTTCTTGGCGACGGCGTCGCGGATCCAGCCCCGCAGGCCGGCCGCGCCCTTGTCGCCGAGGAACTTGCGGTTCACCTGCAACAGGTCGGCCCAGCGGTTCGTCCACTGCTCGACGAAGGCTTCACTGCCGACGAGTTTATCGACGACCTCGTCGCGCTTGACCCGCGTCGGCCGGGCGTCGGCGAGGAACTTGCGCACCTCGTCGGCGGTCGGCGGCAGGCCGGTCAGGTCGATCGACACGCGGCGGAGGAAGTCGGCGTCGTCGCACAGTTCGCTCGGCACGATCTTGACCTTCTTCAACTTGCCGTCCACGAGTTCGTCGATGTAGTTGTGGACCGGCTGCTGCTTCCAGGCGAAGCCGGTGCGGTCGCCCATGATGACGGCCGTACTCGCGGTGTAGGCCCCGTCGTACCGGGCCAGGACGGTCGCCTCGCCGCGGCGCAGGGCGGTCACGAGGCCCGTCTTTTCGACGGCCAGGGTTTCGATGTTGCTGCTTTCGAGGAACGCCTCGGCCGACACGTCACGCTTCGTGCCGTCGGCGTAGGTGGCGACGACCGCGAACTGCTGCTTCATGCCCGGCAACGGGATCGTCAAGTCCTTGGGGAATAGCTCCAACGAAGCGACTTTCGGCGCGGCGAGGTCTTGCTTGACGCCGTCGCCGATCCACTGCCGGAGGAGTTCGTAGTACGGTTCGCCGGGCTGCATCGTTACACCGCCGATGTGCGGCACGGCCCCGGTCGGCTTCAAGAGCATCAGGCTGCGGTCGGGCGCGGCGCGGTTGAAGCGGCGACCTTCGAGGTCGTCCGTGAGGGCGCGGTGGTCGTAGATGGGGTCGTAGCCGCGGAGCGACAGCTTGAAGCCGTTCTTGCCCTGGGCGCTGCCGTGGCACGTCCCGGCGTTGCAGCCGAGTTTCGACATCACCGGTTGAATGTCCTTGACGAAGCTGACCGGCTTGGTCGCCTTCAAACCGGCGACCGTGACGGGGACGCGGACCGACTGACCGCCGAGCGTGGCAGTCACTTCCCCGGTGCCGTCGCCGAGCGGGCGGACCTGGCCGGAGGCGTTCACCTTCACGTTCGCGGGGGCGGCCCAGGTCGCCAGCCGAGTCACGTCCGCGATGTCGCCACTGTCGAGCTTCGCCGTCACGACGAGTTGGGAGTAGGCGTAGGCCCCGGTCAGCGCAACGCTCTTGGGCGTCACGTCGAGGGCTACGACCTTCGTCCCGGGCGGGAGTTTCTCGACCGGCGGCGACTCGGCACGGAGCGGGAGGGTGCCGCCGAGGAGCAAGAGCATCGCAAGGGTGGTTCGCATGGGACGGTCCCCGGGGAGTGTGTGGTGGGAGAGTTTCGGCGGGGCGTTTACTTCGACGCGGTGGACTTATTCGACGGCACGGCCGGAAAGTCGCGGACCAGCTTGCCGGTCGCGGGGTCGTGGGCGAAGATCGTGCCGTCGAACCCGGCGGACGAGATCGTCTTGCCGTCCGGCGACCAGGCAACTGCGTAAATCGGGCCGGTGACCTTTTCGCAGGCGACGAACTTGGCCGAGTCGATGTCGTAGACGCGGACCTCGCCCTTGCCGTCGAGGCTGCTCGCCGCGGCGAACCGCTTGCCGGCGGGGTCGAACTGGACGGCCGAGATGCGGCCCGGCATCGTGGCGAACTCCTTGAGGCGGTTGGCGTCGTCGCCGATGACGCGGGCGACTTCCCGGTGCATCTTGTACAGCCGCGGCTTGCCGTCCGACCCGGCGCATAGCAATTCGTCGTAGGCTTGCGGCGGGGCCTTCGGGGCGTCCGGCGAGACCTTGGCCAGCTTCGCCTCCTTCGACGGCCGGCGGTCCACGGCCATCAGGCCGCCCTTGAGTGCCCCCGGCGTGATGCTCGTGACGTTATCGACGAACCGTTGCGTGACGACCTCGGTCAGCTTCATCGACATGTCCCGGCTCACGCTGACGACGTGTTTGCCGTCGCTGCTGAACACGGTGTTCAAAACCCAATCGGAGTGGGTGCCCATGAAGAGGACTTGCTTGCCGGTCATCGCGTCGATGGCCCGCACAGTATTGTCCGCCCCGCCGCAGGCGATGAGGCTGCCGTCGGCCGACCAGCTCACGCCGTACAGGGTGTCGAAGGTCATCGGCGCGGACAGCCGCAGCGTCTTCTTGGCCACGTCCCAGATTTGGACCTCGCCCGTGCGGCCGGGGTTGCCGGCGGACGCGGCGAGCGACTTGCCGTCCGGCGAGAAGGCCAGCGACTGGACCCGCTCGGACATGCCGACGAGGCGGGCGACGACAGACGAGCCGTCGGCGGTGTGAACCACGATTTCGTGGTAACCGGTGACCGCCAGCAGCTTGCCGTCGGGCGAGTACGCCAGGGACGTGACGACCGGCGGGCCGACGTACTTCGGCGGATTCGCGGCGTCAATGGTCGGCTCGACGGCGTTCTTGGGCGTGTCGTCGGTCGCGCCCTGGGCCACCCACTTCGTGATCGTCTCGATCTCGGTCGGCTTGAGCGGCGGGCGGTCCTTGGGCATCTCGTGCTGGCCGTCCTTGACGACGATCTCGGCGATGAGGTAGCTCGCCTCGGGCTTGCCGGGGACGATGCTCGGCTTGGCCGTCTCGCCCGGCTTCAGCAGCGACGCGAAGTCGGTCATGACGTAGTTGGCGTTGGCCTTGGCCGGCTGGTGGCAGCCCTGGCAGTTCTGCTGGAAGATCGGCCGCACGTCGCGGAAGTAGCTGACCTTCCCGGCGACCGCCGCCGGCGGCTCGACCCCCGGGGCCGTGCCGGCGAACGTCAACGCGACCGCGATGAGACCGATGAGCGAGAGGGGTCGCATAGCCAACCGTTCTGTGGGGACAAAGACTCGGTCATCCGAGCGAGGCGAGACCCTTATCGTAACACCCCGCCCGGAGGCGAGACAAACGCTTTCTTCCCCCGGCGACGAAAGTCGTGAGGAATTTCGGTTGCTCGCCACTTCGATCGCGGGTACATTCGAGTTCTGCCGAGTCCGCCTTTCCCCGCCCGCCGGAGCACTTCCCATGCTGATCGTCCCTGGTTTCGAGGGCCGCGACACCTGCGACGGCGTCACCCGCCGCGACCTGATGCGCTTCGGTGGCCTGTCGCTCGCGGGGTTGTCGCTGGGCAACGTCTTCACGCGCGAAGCTCAGGCACTCAACAACCCGGTCCCCGCCGGCCAGGGCGGCAAGGGCTTCGGCAAGGCGAAGAACGTCATCCTGATTTACCTGCAAGGCGGCCCGAGCCAACTCGACCTCTGGGACCCCAAGGAAAACATGCCGGAGAGCATGAAGAGCGTGTTCAAGCCGATCAGCACCAAGCTCCCGGGCGAAAAGGTCACCGAGCTTCTGCCGAAGATCGCCAACGTCCTCGACAAGACGACGCTGATCCGGTCGATGAGCTACACGCCGAACGGCCTGTTCAACCACACGGCCGCGATCTACCAGATGCTCACCGGGTACACGACCGACAAGGTCAGCCCGTCGGGCCAACTGGAGCCGCCGAACGCCAAGGACTTCCCGACCCTCGGGTCGAACGTCGTCAAGTTCAAACCGCCCGACGTGCCGATGCTGCCGTTCGTGATGATGCCGCGGCCGCTGCAAGAGTCGAACGTCGTCGGCAAGGGCGGCACCGCCGGGTTCCTGGGCAAGGCCTACGACCCGTACCTGCTCTACCCGTCCGGCGACGACATGGACATGGACAAGATGTCGCGCATCAAGGTCGATGACCTGATGCTCCGCGAGGAGTTGTCGCAGGTCCGCATGGAGCGGCGGGCGACGCTGCGGGACACGGTCGCCAAGGGGATGCCGGACCTCGACGCCGCGGTCAGTAAGTTCGAGCTGGACTCGTACTACGGCAAAGCCCTCGGCCTGATCCTGTCCGGCCGCGCCCGCGAGGCCTTCGACCTGACCAAGGAGACCGACGCCCTCCGCACGAAGTACGGCAAGAACACCTTCGGCCAGTGCTGCCTACTCGGCCGGCGGTTGGTCGAAGCGGGGACGCGGTTCGTCGAAATCAACTGGCCCAAGGTGGCCAACTCGGACAACCACTCGTGGGACGTTCACACGGGCCTATCGAAGCGGATGAAGGACCAGGCCGCGCCGATGCTCGACGCCGGTGTGTCGGCCCTGATCGAAGACCTCGACCAGCGCGGCATGTTGAACGAGACGCTCGTCATCGTCGTCGGCGAGTTCGGCCGCAGCCCGCGTCGTGGCGTGAGTACCTCGGGGAACTCGAACACCGACGACGGCCGCGACCACTGGCCCTACTGCTACACCGCCATGATCGCCGGGGCCGGCATCAAGCGGGGGTACGTCCACGGCAAGTCCGACAAGACGGCCAGCGCCCCGACCGAGAACCCCGTACACCCGGCCGAACTGCTGGCGACGATCTACCACAGCGTCGGCATCAAGCCGGACACCATCGTCTACAACCACCTGAACCAGCCCCGCGAACTGGTCAAGGGCGAAGCCGTGAGCGCACTGTTTAGCTAATTCCTGGCGAGCCAAGAGCGTCAGCGACTGGAG
>JAYTSV010000178.1:0-48962 GCA_043745465.1 Fimbriiglobus sp. | reverse complement strand
AAGCCGTTCGGCGGCCCGCACTAACGGGTCGTCAACGTCGAAGGCTTCCAGGCAGAAAATGCGGTCATTCCGTAGCATACCTCCACCCCTCTTCGCCGAATGCCGGCGATTTGCGGTTCGACGCATTCTAGCACAGGGGTCGCCGGAATCCGCGCACAGGCGCGACAAATCGGGCCGCAAGCGGTGGCCGCGCCGATTCTTCACACGCCCCCCAACCCGTTGGCTGGCAGGAGCTTGCGATGGCCAAGTCGGCGAAGCCGAAGTTCACTTACGACTTTCCGCGGCCGGCCTTGACCGTCGATGTGGTTCTTTTGACCCGCGAGGCCGTCCCGAAGCTCCTGCTGATCCGGCGGAAGCGCGACCCGTTCGCCGGGGCGTGGGCGTTGCCGGGCGGCTTCGTCGAGGAGGGGGAAACGCTCGCCGCCGCGGCGCGTCGGGAGTTGCTCGAAGAGACCGGCGTCGAAGTCGGCGACCTCGAACAACTCGTGACCGCCGGCGACCCCGGCCGCGACCCGCGCGGCTGGACCGTCAGCGTCGCATACTTGGCCCGCGTCAACCCCGGCAAGGTGACGGCGAAAGCCGCCGACGACGCCCGCGCCGTCGGCTGGCACGCACTGACGAACCTCCCGTCGCTGGCCTTCGACCACGCGATGATCGTCGGGCGGGCCGCAACCCGGTTGCGCGACCGAGAGAGTTAACGAATCATTTCTTCGCCGCGGGGATGACTTCGCCGCCGGCCTTCGCTTCCAGGCTCTTCTTCGCGCGCTCGGCGGCCAGAGTCGGCTCGATGACCGTGACCGCGAGAACGCCGAAGACGCCGACCGACGCGAAGGCGAGCGCGAGCAGACCGGCCTTGCCCTTGCGGCCGTACATGTTGAACAGGCTCAACACGATCTGCGCACTCAGCCCGAGGCCGACGACACCGCCGGTGACGAGGATCGCCTGGGCGAACACCGTGCCGTAGTAGTCGATCCGCGACAGCCACCAGCACGAGATATCGGCCAGTTGCGCGACCAATACGAGCGGGCCGAGGAAGCCACGCAGCAGGCCGGGGTAACTCGTGAACGCGAAGGCCAGGCCGGTCAGGCCGAAGAGCATCGAGAAACTGAGCAGGTGGGCGTGGGTCGATTGCGTCAGACCCTCGACGGTCGTCTGCTTGGTGCTGTGGACCCACTTTTCGCCGCCGATCCCGTCGAGGAGTTCGAGCGACGGCGCGGTGGCGAGCGGTTCGAGTTTGGCGTAGGTGTGCATCTCGGGCTTGTTGCTGCCGCCCTCGCCGTGGCACTTCAAGCACCGCGCCTCGAAGAGCGACTGCACCTCGACCGTCTTGCCGTCGTCCTTGAGGAACCCGGCCGTGATCGGCTGACCTTGCAAGGCGTCGGGCAACAGGAAGGCGTTGGCCTCGAACGCCTCTTTGCGACCCGCCGGGGGCAACTGGAGCCACGCGGTCAACGCCTTGCGCTCGCCATTCCGCTCGTCATCGACGCTTTTCTTATCGCGGTCCTTTACCTCCTTGTCGTACCCGGTGGACTTGGCGTAGAAGGCGATGGCCATGTTGGCCTTCGAGAAGCCGCCCTTGGGGTCGCCGTTGATCAGGCCTTGCATTTTCGACACCGGGGCAACCCCGTCGAACTTCTTCACGCCCGAGAAGTGCTCGATGACGTTTTCGGGGGTCGGCAGCGGGTTGCCGTCGCGGTCGCCGTGCTGCATGTGCAGTTGCACGAGGGCGGAGAAGTAGCCGACGCCGACCGAGATCAGGAACGCCGAGACGACGAGCTTGGCCGGGAGGGGCAAGTGCCGGAGGGTGAATCGCGCCGCCATGTCGGGAACTCCTCGAATCGGGTGTGGGGTGTCGGGTGTCGGGTTTGGTCAAACCGTAGCGGCGGGGGTTCACTTCTGCGACACCCCAGACCCGACACCCGAAACCCGATTTCGGGCTACAACGCCGCTTCGACCGCCGCGAGGACGGCCGCGCGGGTGGCGGGCAGGTCGCGGTCGTCGCGGGCACCGGCGGCGAGTCGGTGCCCGCCGCCGCCGAACGACTCGGCGAGCTTCGACACATCGACGCGGCTCTTAGCCCGGAAGCTGACTTTCGTGCCGCCGGCCGCCTGCTCGATGAACACCAGTGCGACCTCGACGCCGTCGATCATCCGGGGGTAGCTGATGAGGTCTTCCGTGTCGCCGGGGACTGCCCCGCAGGCGGCGTAGTCGGCGGCGTGGACCTCGGTGTACGCGACCCGCCCGCCGCACACCACGGTTAACCGGGACAGCGCGACGCCCGTCAACTTGAGCCGGCCGACCGACGCGAACTCGAACAGTTGCTCGTACAGCAGCGACGGGTTGGCCCCGGCGGCGACGAGATTTTCCGCCATCGCAAAGGACGCCGCCGTGGCGTTGGGGTGGCGGAACCAGCCGGTGTCGTGGCCGAGCGCGAGGAACAGGTTGTTGGCCGCGGCGACCGAGAACGGCACGCCGAGGCATTGCACGATCTCGTACACGAGCCGCCCGGTGGACTCCGCCGTCGCGTCCACGAAGGCGACCCCGCCCAGGTCTTCCTGCGTCCGGTGGTGGTCGATCACGGCCTTCGGTACGTCGAGGGTCTTGAGGAACGGCCCGAAGTCGCCGAGTTGGTTCCAGGTGCCGGTGTCCAGGACCAGGACGCACTCGCTGCCGCGGAAGTGCTCCGCCGTCTCGACGGTGAACTCTTCGATGGCGGTGCCGTCGGGGTCGAGGAATCGGTAGCGGGCCGGCAGCGGACTGGCGATGACGACGCGGACCGCCTTGCCGAGCGCCCGCAGGGCGTCCGCCAGGGCCAGTTGCGCGCCCATGCCGTCGCCGTCCGGCCGGACGTGCGTCATCAGCAGGAACGTCCGGTGGCGGTGGATCAGCGTCGCGAGCGGGGACCAGTCGATCGGCATGAGGGAATCCTTCTGCGGCGGGACCGGCATTATACCGGATTCCTCGCGGTCGGCTGGACAGTTTCGCCGAAGGCGGTTAAGAATGAATTGCCGGACGGACCAGTCCGTCAACGATTCAACCGTCGGGAGTGCGCCCATGCCGAGGCCGGTGATGACCGAAGCGACCGCGGCCCGGAAACCCGGCCGGCCGCGAGACCCGGACCTGGAAGCCCGGCGGAAGCGGGAAATCCTCGCCGCCGCCGCCGCCGTGTTCGCCCGCACCGGGTTCGCGGACACCGACGTGCAGGCCATCGCCGACGCGGTCGGCGTCGGCAAGGGGACCGTCTACCGATACTTCCCGACCAAGACGGCCCTGTTCCTCGCGGCCGTCGATCAGGGCTTGCAGGAACTCGCGGAGCGGATCGACGCCGTCATTCTGGACGAGGCCCGCGACCCGCTCGACCGGTTCGCCGGGGCCGTCCGCGCGTACCTCGCCTTCTTCGCCGACCGGCCGGACATGGTCGAGTTGTTCGTCCAGGAGCGGGCCACCTTCCGCGACCGGCACCCGCCGCTATACTTCGCCCGCCAGTCCGACGGGACGTGCGACCGGACGGACGAGTTCATCGTCGGGCTGATCCGCCGCGGGGTGCTGCGGCCGCTGCAACTCGAACACGTCCGCGAGGTGCTCAGCGACCTGCTGTACGGCACCGTCATGGCCAACGCCTTCTCGGGCCGGCCGGTGTCGGCGGCGCGGCAGGCGGACGAGATTCTCGACATCGTTTTCCACGGCATCCTCAGCGAAAGCGAACGCCACCGCACGACCGCCCCGCCCGCCTCGACCCCGCCGAAGCCCAAGCGAACCCGCCCCGGCAAGGCCCCTGCCCTGCTGCTCGCCTTCGGGATGCTCGCCCTGTCGGCCTGCACGCCGAAGCCGACCGCGGCGACCACTGCGGCCGAGTCGCCGGCCGTGACGATCACGACGGCGACCGTGCAGACCCGCAGCGTGCAGCGGTTCGTGGTCGCCGTCGGCAGCCTGAGTGGGTACGACGAGGTGACGCTGTCGCCCAAGGTGGACGGCCGCGTGTTGAAGGTCTACCGGGACGTGGGCGACCGCGTGTTCCCGGGAGACGTGGTCCTCGGACTCGACCCCGTCGATTTGCAACTCGAGGTCGATAGCGCCCGCCGCGCCCTGGAGAGCGAGCTGGCCCGCCTCGGCCTGTCCGCGCTGCCCAAACCCGACGCTGCCGGGTCGGGGTTCCGGCCGGAGGGCGTGCCGGCCGTCGCCCGGTCGATTCTGGTCCTGGAAAATGCCCGCGTCGAGCAGCAACGGATCGCCGGACTGGTTGCCTCGTCGTCGATCTCGAAGCGCGAGAGCGACACCGCCAACCTCGACTTGAAGACCGCCGAGGTCGGCAAGCGGGACGCCATCACCCAGGCCCTTTCGACCCTCGCCACGGCCCGGCTCAAGCAGGCCCAACTCGAGAGCGCCGAGCAGCACCTGAAGGACGCGGTCCTGTGCGCCCCGGTGCCGGACGTGTTCGGAGCCTGGGCCGCCGCCGTCGGCCCGGCCTTCACGCCGCTCTCCTACGCGGTCAGTGCGCGGATGGTCAGCGAGGGCGAAATGCTCCGCAGCAACCCCGTGTCGAACGTCTTCCGGCTCGTCATCGACCAGGGGTTGAAGCTCCGCGCGAACGTACCCGAGCAGTACGCCGCCGAAGTCCGCGTCGGCCAGTCGGTGCAGTTGCAAGTGGACGCCTACCCCGACCGCGCGTTCACCGGCCTCGTCACCCGCATCAACCCGACCATCGACTCCCAGACGCGGACCTTTCTCGTCGAAGTGTCGGTGCCGAACCTCGACCGGCGGTTGAAGGCCGGCGGCTTCGCCCGCGCCCAGATCAACACCCGCACCGAGGTCGCCCGCACGATCCCCCCCGCGGCCCTCCTGACCTTCGCCGGGGTGACCAAGGTGTTCACGGTCGTGGACGGCAAGGCCAAGGCGGTCGAGGTGCGGTTGGGCAACCGCGACCGCGAGTGGCTAGAAGTGACGAGCGACCTGCCGGCCGGGACGACCCTCGCCACAAGCGGCTTCTCGCAACTGATCGAAGACAGCCCCGTGGTGGTGCGCAAATAGTGAACGTGTGTCCATTCATTATTTCGGATTGTGGATTTCGGAATGCGGATTGAAAGCCTTGTTCGGACCGCGTCATTGTCCTGACCGGTTCTCAATCCGCATTCCGAAATCCACAATCCGAAATTGGATTGAGGTTAGTATGGCGATTTGGGAAATCTGCATCCGCCGGCCGGTGTTCACGCTCATGCTCGTGCTCGGGCCGGTCGTCCTCGGGGTGGCGTCGTACACGCGGCTCGGGGTCGAACTCTTCCCCAACGTCGATGTTCCCGTCGTCGTCGTCACGACCACGCTGAAGGGCGCGAGCGTGGACGAGATGGAGGCGGCCGTCACGAAGCCGATCGAGGAGGCGGTCAACACCGTCTCGGGCATCGACGAGCTGCGCAGTACCACCCGGGAAGGCTCGGCCGAAGTCGTCGTCGGCTTCAAGCTCGAAAAGAACGGCGACCAGGCGGCCCAGGAAATCCGCGACAAGATGACGCTCATCTCGGCGCAACTCCCGGCCGGGACCGAATACCCCAAGGTCGAGAAGTTCAACCTCGACGCCGCGCCGGTCATCACGCTCGGGGTGTCCGGCAAGCGGTCCGTCCGCGAGATTTCCGAACTCGCCAAGAAGCTCATCAAGGAAGACCTGGAAGGCAACGTGTACGGCGTCGGCGCGGTCATCCTGACCGGCGGCCAGCAGCGGGCCATCAACGTCACCGTGGACCCGGAGAAACTGCGCAGCCGCAACCTGAGCATCGAACACGTCCGGCTCGCGCTCGGGGCGCAGAACCTCGAACTGCCCGGCGGTCGCGTCGATCAAGGGTCGCGCGAAGAGGGCTTGCGCACCCTCGGCCGGGTGTCGAAAGTCGAGGACTTCCCGAACCTGACGGTCGTCAACCGCAAGGGCCACGCGATTCAGCTCTGGGAGGTCGGGAGCGGCCCCGGCCGCGGGGTCGAGGACGGCGTCGAGGAACCGCGGACACTCAGCCGACTCGACGGCGACGTGGCGGTCAGTTTGATCGTGCAGAAGCAGTCCGGCGGCAACACGGTCAAGGTCGCCGACGCCATCAAAGCGCGGCTCGAACTCATCAAGTTGACCCTGCCCAAGGACGTCCACATCGAGGTCATCCGCGACCAGTCGAAGTTCATCAAAGGCTCCATCGAGGAGGTCAAGTTCCACCTGCTGCTCGCGGCCGTGCTGGTGAGCGCCGTGCTGCTGCTGTTCATCCGCGACTGGCGGACGACGGTCATCGCGGCGCTAGCCGTGCCCACGTCGATCATCGGCACCTTCGCCTTCATGGACCTGATGGGGTTTTCGCTGAACAACATGACCCTGCTGGGCCTCATCCTGGCCGTCGGCATCGTCATCGACGACGCGGTGGTCGTGCTCGAAAACGTCTTCCGGCACATGGAGGAGTACGGCAAATCGCCGTGGGATGCCGCCGTCGAGGGCACGCGCGAAATCGCCCTGGCAGTGCTAGCCACGACGATGTCGCTGGCCGTGATCTTCGCGCCGATCGCCTTCATGTCGGGGCAGGTCGGCCGCTTCTTCAACAGCTTCGGGTTCGTCGTCGGATTCGCCATCATCCTGTCGATGGTCGTGAGCTTCACGCTGACGCCGATGCTGTGCGCCCGCTTCCTGCGCGCCCCGAAGGGCGGGCACGAGGCGGCGAAGCGCGGCTTCTGGGCCTGGCTGACGCGGCGGTACGTCGCCACGCTCCGCTGGTGCCTCGGCGGCCGGTTCGGCTGGCACCGCGCGGTGGTCGTGCTGGCCGGGGTCTTGATCTTCGCCTCGACGCCGGAGCTGTTCGTCCTCGTCGGCACCGACTTCGTGCCGAAAGACGACCAGAGCGAGTTCGAAGTGGCCCTGACCCTGCCCGCCGGCACGGCCCTCGGGGACGGTGACCGGCTGTGCCTCGACCTGGCGACGCAACTGCAAAAGGTCCGCGGCGTGACCAACGTGTTCACGACGATCGGCCAGACCAACGGCCGCGCGGCCAAGGGCCAGGGCGACGTGACGCGCGTGCTGATTTACTGCAAGATGACCGACCTACGCGACCGGGCCTTCGGCCAGCGCGACGCGATGCAGGACGCCCGCGCGGTCCTGGCGCGGTACCCCGACTTGCGGGCCACGGTCCAGGAGGTAAGTCTGTTCAGCAGTAGCGCGTTCAAAAACGTGCAGCTCGAAGTTTGCCTCACGGGGCCGGACACGGCGGTCCTCGAAAAGGCCGCCGACGCGCTCAAGCGGCGCATGGCCGCGGCCGGCAGTTTCGCCGACGTGGACACGACCCTGAAGGAGCGCAACCCCGAGTTGCAAGTCGCCATCGACCGCCGCAAGGCCGGCGACCTCGACGTGAGCGTGCAGTCGATCGCCTCGACCCTCGGCGTCCTCGTCGGGGGCGAGCCGGTGAGCAAGTTCAAGGAGGGGGCCGACCAGTACGACGTGTGGTTGCGGGCGGCCCTGCCGAGCCGCGACCGGCCCGAGGCGATCGCGTCGTTGACCGTGCCGACGGCCGGCGGCAAGCTGGTCGAGTTGCGCAACGTCGCCGCCATCTCCGGCGAGCGCTCCCCGGCCGTCATCGAGCGGTTCAACCGCCAGCGGTTCGTCGCCGTGCAGGGCAACCTCAGCGAGGGCGCGATGCTGGGCAAGGTGCTGCCGGTGGTCGCCGGGTACGTCGAGGAACTCGACCTGCCGGCCGGCTACCGGTACGAGTTCCTGGGCGAGGCCAAGCTCATGAAGGACTCGAACTCGAACTTCGCGCTCGCCTTCTTCCTGGCCTTCATCTTCATGTACATGATCCTGGCGGCCCAGTTTGAAAGCCTCGTCCACCCGATTACGATCCTCGCCGCCGTGCCGTTGACATTACCGTTCGCGCTGGTGTCGCTGTTGATGTTGCGGACGCCCCTGGACGTGTACGCCATGATCGGCCTGTTCATGCTCTTCGGCATCGTTAAGAAAAACGGCATCCTGCAAGTCGATTACACGAACGTCTTGCGGGCACGCGGGTTCCCCCGCGACGCGGCGATCTTGAAGGCGAACGAGGCCCGCCTGCGGCCGATCCTGATGACGACGATCATGCTCGTCGCCGCGATGATTCCCATCGCCACCGGCCAAGGCCCCGGGGCCGGTGCCCGCGCGAGCATGGCCAAAGTCATCCTCGGCGGCCAACTCCTCTCGCTGTTGCTGACGCTGCTCATTACCCCCGTCGCGTACAGCCTCTGGGACGACGTGTCGCGCGGCCTGGCGTGGCTCGTCACCCGCCGCCGGCCGGCCGGGTCGCGCGCCGCCGGGGACACGCTCGTCGATTTGGTGCCGGTCGGGGCGGCACAGATGCCGTAGACGCGAGTTGATTCGTTCGTGACCCTCCGGACAAACGGTAGAAGCGACTATCCGACGAAGACGCCGTCCCCGAGGACCTGGCCGCCGACCAGGAACAGTTCCTGGTCGGGGTTGGGGGACGAGTTGGCCCGGAGGTTCTGGGACTTGAAGACGCGGACGACGGCCGGCTCGTTCTGGCCGCTGCCGCTGATCAGGTCGGCCCGGCCGTCGGCGTCAATGTCCTTCATGGCGAGCCGAACGCCGCCGCGCGAGTCGCTAGACCCGGCGTAGAAGTTGGCGAGTTGGTTGCCGCTGCCGGTAATGCCGTCGAGGTCGCGGAAGGTGCCGGCGAGGAGCGGACCCGGCTGGAAGATTCGGACGCGCGGACCGCCGCCCGGACCGGCCCCGAACGCGACCTCGGCGCGGCCGTCGCCGGCGAGGTCGCCCGCCGCGATGGTGGTGCCGTTCCGCAGGCTGTCCTCGAAGGCGAAGAAGTTGGCGACGGACACGGGCGAGCGGCGGCGGACCGAATCCCCGTCCCAGAAAGTGACCCGGGGGCCGCCGCCGAAGCCGGCGGACACTAACAGGTCGGGCACCCCGTCGCCGGTCACGTCGCCCAGCGCGGGCCGCGCGCCGCCCCGGAAGGACGGGTCGTCGATGGCGAAGAAGCGGAAGAGCTGCGCGGCCTCCCCGCCGACGCCCTGGGCCAGCCTGGCCCCGTCGTAGACGGCCGCGATCGGCCCTCCGGACAAGTCCGGGCAGACGACGAGGTCGGCCTTGCCGTCGCCCGTCAGGTCCGCGCCGGCGAGGAACACGCCGCCGGTGAACGAGTCCTCGAAGACCGTAAAGCTGACGAGTTCCCGGCCGGTCGCCCCGTCGAAAACGCGGACCAGCGAGCGGCTCCCCGGCCCCGCCCCGGCGACCAGTTCCGGCACGCCGTCGCCGGTGATGTCGATCGAGAGGGTGCGGGCGGTGGCCCCCACGAAGAACGGCTGCGACGGCCCGGTGGTGTACTGGCCGTTGGCCGGATTGAGAAGGATCGCGGAGCCGTCCGGCAGTCCGCCGACCAGCACCGGCCGGGCCGTCGGCGTCACGGGCGGGCTCACGGGCGGATTGACCGGCGGGTTCACGGGCGGGACGGTCACCGGCGGATTGACGGGCGGCACGACGACGACCGGGGTGATGTCGGTGACGGTCAGCGTGTAGCCGCCGACGGACGCCGTCGCCAGGGCCGCCGGGCCGTCGCCGGTGAGGATGTTGTACCGCCCGGCGTCCGGGCTGTATCCGGTGACGCCGACGTAGTAGGTGACGCCCGCGACCACGTTGAGGTCGATGACGGCGTCGCGGGTCGAGTCGGTGGCGTCGTCGTTGAACGCGAGTTCGTTGCCCTGCGCGTCGAAGACGCGGAGGACGGGGTCGGCCCCGCCGCCGAGTTCCGTGCTGCCGGTCGCGAAGAAGCGGACGCGGCCGGTCGCGGTCGGCACGAACGCGTAGGTGTCGAGGTCGCCCTGGCCGTACTGGATGCCGCTCGCCGCCGCCACGTCCACGACGTACTCGGTCCCGTCGGTCGCGGAGTCGGTGCCGATGTCCCCTTCAGCCCCGCTCCCGAGGGTGATGACCCGGGGCGGCGCGCCGTTGCGCACGCCCCGGTCCAGAACCTGCTTGGAGTCTCCCGCCGGCAGAAGCTCGGTCGTGAGGGAGTACTTGCCGGTCTGGCCGCCGGTGCCGCTGGCCGTGTCGTACCAATTGAAGCCGCTGTTGCCCTGGCCGGTGGTCGAGATGAAGTAGGTGACCCCGGCCGCGACCCGGACCATCGTCGCCGCGCGGTTCCGCTCGGAGGTGGCGATCTTGGTCAGCCCGGTGACGTTCTTGGACTGGTCGAACTGGAAGCCCCAGATGGACACGGACGGCTGGAAGCCGTTCTCCCCCAGGGTCGTGACGCGCAAGATGCCGTCGGACGGGGCGGTCACGCGGAGGAAGTCCGTGTCGAGGGACCCGGTCGCGCCGATCCTCGGGCCGTTGAAGTCCGTCCCGATCGTGCCGCCCGCCGGCGTGCCGATCGCCGGAAGCTCCACGGCGTTGTAGGCGGTGCCGTTCAAGTCGCCATTGTCGAAAGTGCTGAACAGTTCGTAGTAGCCGCCGTTCCCGCCGCCCGGCCGGCCGACCGGGTTGGCCGGGTCGTACCCGCTGTTGGTGAAGTTCGAGACGGCGAAGTAGAAGACCTGGCCGCGGGTCAAGCCGTTCAGAACGATCTGGCTGTCCGTGTTCTGAGGGGTGATGTCGTCGTTGGCGGCAACCTGGTTGCCGTCGGCGTCGAAGACGCGCAGGTATGTGTCGAAGGGGAGGAAGTCCCCGGTGCCGAGCGGTGCCCCGAACGGATTGAACAGCCGCCCGCCGGACGCGATGCGGACGTAGGCGCGGCCGTCGTCGGGGGCGACGTAGCGGTACATGTCCACGTCCCCCGGGCCGATCTGGACGCGCGGGCCGGCCGTGTCGTCGGCCGGGGGCGGGTCGGAACCGATGGTGCCGGCCACGAGGTAGCCGGCCTTGCCCGTCACGCCCGACGCGGCGTCGTCGAAGGCGTGGAAGGAGTCGTCGAAGACCGAGGTGATGAACGCCGCCGTGGGGAAGTCCACGGCCCCGGTGAACACGCCGTTCGGGTCGGGGTTGTTGAGCTGGACGCCCAACGCGTAGTCGCCCGAGGATCGGCCGTCGGACGCTCCGGTGCCGCTCACGATGTTGTAGGCCAGGTTGTTGAAGCTGCTAACGCCGACGTAGTACGTGCCCGGGGTGACGGCGACGCCGGCCCCACTGTACGTGCCCGTGCCGAAGTCGTCGTTGGCGGCGATCTCGACCCCGGCCGCGTTGAAGATGCGGAGGTACGAGTCGAACGCGACGCCGCCGGGGGGCTGGTCGGTGACGGCCAAGAGCGTGCCGCGTGAGGCGACGGTGACCTTGAAGACATCCACGTCGTTCGCGCCGACGACCGTTTTGCCGTCCGTCCCGACGCTGCCCGTGAAGCGGAAGATGCGATTGCCGTCCACGCTGGGCACGGTGACGGCGGTGTCGCGGGTCTTGTTGTTGTCGGTCCCGGCCGCGGCCCCGCCGCCGCCGACCCCTCCGCCGCCCCCGCCGCCGGTGCCCCCGCCGACGGCCGACTTGGACTGCGCGACGGCCCGCTGGACGTTGACGCGCTGGAAGGTCAGCCCGGTTTCGGGCAGGTCCGTCTGGGCGCGGGTGGTCGCGTTTTGGCGGAAATTGTCGGCGTTCGGCGCGTCCACGATAGCGTCGGCGGACGCGCGGAGGATGCGGAGGACGTCCGCCGGGCTGAGGTAGCGGCCCGCCGCCGTGAACGCCGCGTCCTGCATCAGCGCGACGGTCCCCGAGACGAACGGGGTCGCCATGCTCGTGCCCGAAATGGTGCTGTACAGCTTCGGCCGGCCGTTCTGGTCGGGGGCACCGTTCCAGACCGAGTAGATCGTCGTGCCGGGGGCGGCGACCTGGTTCGGCAACGCGCTCCGCTGGCTGCTCGCGGCGAACCGGTCGCCCCGGGCCACGCGGTCGCCGGCGTAGAAGTTATCCCCCTGTCCGCCGCCGACGGTGGGAAGAGTATCGCCGACGCCGTTGTCCTCCCAAGTGTTCGCCACGGTGATCGTCGAGAACGCCCCCGGGGTCGAAGAGCCGGGCACGTCGTACTGAGCGAACGAGTTCCCGGAGGCGGTCACCACCGTCACGCCCAGTCCTTCGAGCCGGCGGATGGCCTGCGCCTCGGCGTTCGCGGCCGCGGCCGCGACCGAAGCCGAGTCGTTCACGTTCGACGGTCGCCCCAGCGACATGTTCACGACGCGGATGTTGAACCGCTGCTGGTTCGCGGCGACCCAGTTCAGGGCGTTGACGAGCGTGTCGTGCCGCGGGTTCTCCCCGGCCGCCGGGAGCGCCCGCACGCCGATCAAATCGACCCTCGGGGCGACGCCGATGGCCGGGTTCGTCGAGCCGATCGTCCCCGCGACGTGCGACCCGTGGCCGTTCGGGTCGCGGGCCGATGTCATCTGGGTCACGTCCATGACCACCGGGCCGTTAATGTTGCTGTTGGCGACGGCGTCGTAGAACGCCTTGAAGTTGCCGCGCAGGTCGGGGTGGTTGCCGAACATCCCCGTGTCGAGGATTGCCACCCCGACGTTGTGCGGCTGGCCCGGCAATGCCCCGTCCACCGAGGCGAAGTTCGGGTCGGCCCTCAGGGCGGTCAGCCCGGTGATGTCTTGCGCCCCGCTGGGGACGACGCGGTCCTCTAGCCGCTCCGGCCCGAAGCGGCTCACGGCCGAGAGGTGGTGTCCCGATCGAGTCGAACGCAGCTGCCCCGCGGCTAAAAATCGAGCAGACATCGGAACACCTCTAGCTCCAGTAAAAGTCAGCACGACAGAATGACCCGCAACTTCATGATAAGCAACAGAAAACTAGAGAACTTTTCGCCGCCGACCGGAAAAGTCATTGCGACCAGTGATTGCGGCCCGTCCCGTTCAAAGCAAGTTGACCGGTCGAGCGGTCTAGCGATGTCATAGGCTCGGGGTTTGGAGTCTGCCGCGTACTTGCGGCCGCTCAGCGGACCTGGACGCATGCGCGGCCACCGCACGACGGACCTGACCGACCGCCCGGAGAAGGCCATCGGCCTGCTGTTCATGTGCTTCCAGAAGGACATCGCCCGACAGTTCGAGTTCTTGCAACAGACCTGGGCCAACAACGAGAACTTCCCGAAGCCGGGCACCGGGGTCGATGGCGTGATCGGCCAAACGGGAACCGCCGCCGCCTCGCCGCAGCCGTGGCCGACCGAGTACGGCAACGACTCCTCACCGCGTCGGCCGTTCGACTTCGACAACTTCGTGACGATGAAAGGCGGCGAATACTTCTTCTGCCCGAGCCTGTCGGGCATCAAGAACCTGTGACGCCGCGGCGATCCGGGGGAAATTCGCGGAATTGTTGACGGGATCGGTCGGCACTCCACGCTAATGCTGTCGGAGGACCATCCGATGACCGAAGAAGCCCTGTTCGACCTGGCCCTGGACACCCCCGAAGCCGACCGGGCTGCGCTGCTCAACCGCGAGTGCGCCAACAACCCGGCCCTCCGCGCCCGGGTCGAGGGCCTGCTGCGGACCGACGCCGTGCCCGACCCCACCCTCACGCAGCCCGGCGACCGGGCCGGCGACCGCACCGCGTCGTACTCCCCGCCCATCGGTACGGCGGGGGTCGTCGTCGGCGGCAAGTACGCGCTCGTCGAAGTGGTCGGCGAGGGCGGCATGGGATCGGTCTGGCGGGCGAAGCAGACGGAGCCGGTCAAGCGGTTCGTCGCGGTCAAGCTCATCAAGGCGGGGATGGACTCGAAGCAGGTGATCGCGCGGTTCGAAGCCGAGCGGCAGGCACTGGCGATGATGGACCACCCGAACATCGCCAAGGTGCTCGACGGCGGGCTGCACGAGCACCGGCCCTACTTCGTGATGGAACTCGTCAAAGGCGTGCCGATCACCGAGTATTGCGACAAATGCAAGCTGACGCCGAAGGAGCGGCTCGAATTGTTCGTACAAGTGTGTCAGGCGATCCAGCACGCGCACCAGAAGGGGATCATCCACCGCGACATCAAGCCGAACAACGTGCTGATCGCGTTGTACGACGACAAGCCGGTGGTGAAGGTGATCGACTTCGGCGTGGCCAAGGCGACGGGCGGGGCGCTGACCGAACACACCATCGACACCGGGTTCGGCGGGGTCGTCGGCACCCCGCAGTACATGAGTCCCGAACAGGCCACGTTCAACAACCTGGACATCGACACGCGGAGCGACGTGTACGCCCTCGGCGTGCTGCTGTACGAGCTGCTCGTCGGGTCGCCGCCGTTCTCCCGCAAGGAGCTGGAGAAGCGCGGGCTGCTCGAAATCCTGCGGGTGGTCCGCGAGGAGGAGCCGCCGCGGCCGAGCACCAAGCTGAGCACCGCCGACGCCCTGCCGTCGCTGTCGGCCAACCGCGGCACCGAGCCGAAGAAGCTGACCGGCCTACTGCGGAACGAACTCGACTGGATCGTGATGAAGGCGTTGGAGAAGGACCGCACCCGGCGGTACGAGACGGCCAACGGGTTCGCGGCCGACGTGAACCGGTACTTGGGCGGGGAGGCGGTGCTGGCCCATCCGCCGGGCACGGCCTACCGGCTGAAAAAGTTCGCGCGGAAGAACCGGGCGGCGTTGACGACGGCCGCGGCTCTCGCCCTGCTCCTCGTGGCGGGCACGGCCGTCAGCTCCTGGCAGGCGGTGCGGGCCACGCGGGCGGAAGCGGTCGCCTTGGCGGCCAAGGAGGCCGAAGCCGAGCGAGCCGAGGGGGAGCGACAGGCCAAGCAGGAGGCCCTGGCCGCCGCCGCCGCCGAGAGACAGGCCAACGAGCAGGCACAGAGGCGGCTGAATCAGATCGAGAAGGGCAACGAGATCATCACGTCGATCTTCACCGACCTGGACATCCGCAAGGTGAAAGAGGGGACCGAACCGCTGGAGGCGGTGCTGGCGCAGCGGCTGGTGAAGGCGGCCGGGCAACTGGAAGGGGAAGCGGTCGGCGATCCGCTGGCAGTGGCCGGTCTGCAAAACCGCCTGGGCGAGTCGCTGCTCAGTCTGGGCCATCCGCAATGCGCGCTTCCCCTGTTCATCAAGGCACGCGAAACCCGCAGGGCCAAGCTGGGGGCCGACCACCCCGACACGCTCGAGAGCATGAACAACCTGGCGGTGGGCTACGTGGAAGCCGGCAAGCTGGACCTGGCCCTGCCGCTGTATGAGGAAACCCTGAAACTGATGAAGGCCAAGCTGGGAGCCGACCACCCCCATACGCTCGCCAGTATGAGCAACCTGGCGGGGGGCTACCGGGCCACCGGGAAGCTGGGCTTGGCCCTACCGCTCTTGGAGGAAACCCTGAAACTCAGGAAGGCCAAACTGGGGGCCGACCACCCCGACACGCTCGTGAGCATGAACAACCTGGCGGTGGCCTACGAGAACGCCGGCAAGCTGGACCTGGCCCAGCAGCTCTCTGAGGAAACCCTGAAACTCTCGAAGGCCAAGCTGGGGGCCGACCACCCCGACACGCTCGTGAGCATGAGCAACCTGGCGGTGGGCTACGTGGAAGCCGGCAAGCTGGACCTGGCCCTACCGCTCTTGGAGGAAACCCTGAAGCTCGCGAAAGCCAAACTGGGGGCCGACCACCCCCATACGCTCGCCAGTATGAGCAACCTGGCGGGGGGCTACCGCGCCGCCGGGAAGCTGGACCTGGCCCTACCGCTCTTGGAGGAAACCCTGAAACTCAGGAAGGCCAAACTGGGGGTCGATCACCCCGACACGCTGTCGAGCATGAGCAGCCTGGCGTACGGCTACCGCGCCGCCGGCAAGCTGGACCTCGCCCTGTCGCTCTTTCAGGAAGCGGCCGCGGGCATAGAAAAGCGACGCTTCCAGCACGCGGGCCCAATCGTCACCGACCTGATCGCCTGCCACGAGCAACTCAAGCAGTTCGACCAGGCCGAGACGTGGCGGCGGAAGTGGCTGGCGGTGGTGAAGGAGCGCTCCGGGGCCGACTCGATCCCCTACACCGGCGAGCTGGTGGCGCTCGGTCTGAACCTGATCCAGCAGAAGAAGTGGACCGACGCCGAACCCGTGCTGCGCGAGTGCCTCGCCATCCGCGAGAAGGCGGAGCCCGACGCCTGGACGACGTTCAACACGCAGTCGCTAGTCGGCGGAGCGCTGCTGGGCCAGAAGAAGTACGCCGACGCCGAACCGCTGCTGCTCAAGGGCTACGAGGGGATGAAGCAGCGGGAGAAGACGATCCCGCCGCAAGGACGCGACCGCCTCCCCGAGAGCATCGACCGGCTGATCGAGCTGTCCACCGCCACGAACAAGCCGGACGAGGCCGAGCGGTGGCGAGCCGAGCGGGGGAAGTACCCGTCGCCCCGAGAAGTCGCCCCGGTGCCGCGGGAGAAGCAGTGACTGCACGCGGTGGGCGGGGTACGATAACCACGCGGGAATTCTCGGAGGGGACACGCATGGCGTTCGACGGCTTCACTCGCGTTGACGACGCGGTGAAAAAGTACAAGTCGGTCTTCGCCCAGGAGCCGCCGCCCACCAAGCCCGCGTCCCCGCCCCAGAATTGACCCCGAGGAGCTTGCCGTGCCACTCCGCGACCACTTCCGACCTCCCGTCGTCAAAAAGTCCTCGTGGGAAGGTTTTCACGCGATGTGGCCTGCGAGGATCGTGCTCGACCTGCGGGCAATCTTGCCGCCAGGGTACGTTGCCGAACCTCGCGTCCACCTGGGTACCGCGATGGAGATCGACATCGGTGCCTTGGAGCTTCGCGACGAGCCTGATTACGGGGCGACGAGTCGGAGCAACGGAGGCACTGCAACGGCGACCTGGACTGGCGGCCCCGCGGTCGTGACGCTGGAGACCGATCCGCCCGAAGAGTACGAGTACGAAGTCCGCGTCTTCGACCTGGAGCGCGACCGGGAGTTGGTGGCGGCGATTGAACTCGTCAGTCCGGCGAACAAGGACCGCCCCCAGTCGCGCGACGCCTTCGTCGCCAAGTGTGCCGCGCTGCTCCGTAAGGGAGTCGCCGTGAGTGTTGTCGATCTCGTGACGGCACGCCGGAACAATTTGTACGCCCAGTTGATGGAGTTCATCGGCCACCCGGATCGCACCATGTCGGTCGAGGGGCCTCCGACCTACGCGGCGTCGTGCCGGTGGGTGACGCGCGGCACGCGGGCGCGCTTGGAGGCGTGGTCGTACACGCTCGTCGTGGGCGAATCGCTGCCGACGGTGCCGTTGTGGCTCGACAACGAACTGGTCGTGCCACTGGACCTCGAAGCGAGTTACGAGAAGGCTTGCAGCGACTTGTGGATCTCCTGACCCGCCCCGCCACCCCGGGAGAAGACGTGACCCCCGGTTCCTTCGAGCAGGTGTACGCCGAGTTGCGGCGGATCGCGGCGGCCAAGCTCGCACGCGAGTCGCCGGGGCACACGCTCGACGCCACGGCGCTCGTCCACGAGGCGTGGCTGAAGCTCGCCGGGGCGTCGGTCGCTTGGCACGACCGCACGCACTTCTTGCGCATCGCCGCGACGGCCATGCGCCGCGTACTCGTGGACCACGCCCGGGCCAAGGCGGCCGACAAGCGCGGCGGCGAGGCGGACCGCGTCCCGCTCGACGGACTGGTCGCCCCCGACGCCGACGAGCGGCTTCTGGCGCTCGACGGGGCGTTGACGCGGCTGGCGGCGAGTAAGCCCGAGCACGCGGCGCTGCTGGAGATGTGTCACTTCGGGGCGTTGACCACCGCCGAAGCTGCCGCGGCGCTGGGCCTATCTTGCTCCACGGCGGAGCGCAGAATCCGCTACGCCAAGGCCCGGATTCGCCTCGATCTGGAGGCGTAAGTCCGGCCCCCGCGGGCGTCAGGCCAGGGCGAATTGCAGCTCGACCAGGGTGCGGTACTTGCCGTCGCGCTCCATCAACTCGGCGTGCGTGCCGGTCTCGATGACGTGCCCGGCCTCGATGACGTAGATGCGGTCGGCCTGGCGGACGGTCGAGAGGCGGTGGGCGACGATGACCGACGTGCGGCCGCGCATCAGGCCGTCGAGCGCCTGCTGGACTAGGTGTTCGCTCTCGGAGTCGAGCGAACTCGTCGCCTCATCGAGGATCAGTACGGCGGGGTCGCGGAGGATGGCCCGGGCGATGGCGACCCGCTGCCGCTGGCCGCCGGACAGTTGAACGCCGCGCTCGCCGACGAGGGTCGCGTACCCCTCGGAGAAGCGGGCGATGAAGTCGTGCGCGTTGGCCTGACGGGCCGCCGCTTCGACCTCGGCCTGCGACGCCCCCGGCCGGCCGTAGGCGATGTTCTCGCCGACACTGCCGCCGAACAGGAACACGTCCTGCGGCACGACGGCCATGTTCCCTCGCAACTCGTGCAAGGGGTAAGTCCGGGCGTCGCGGCCGTCGAGCAGGACCGTCCCGGCGTCGGGGTCGTGGAAGCGCAACAGCAGTGAGACGACGGTCGATTTGCCGGCCCCGCTGGCCCCGACCAGGGCGATCCGCTCGCCGGCCCGGGCCTCCAGTGACAGGCCGCGGAGGACTTCGACTTCCTTGCGGCCGGGATACGCGAAGGTGACCGCGTCGAAGCGGATGCCGCCGGCTAGCCGGGCGGGGGAACCGCGGACCGCGGCCGGCCCGGCGTCCTCGGTCGGCTCGCGGAGCAACTCGCGGACCCGCTGGGTCGCCCCGACGGTCCGCTGTAACTGGGCGTACAACTCGGCGAACGAGCCGACCGCGCCGCCGACGAACGTGGTCGTGAGGAGGAACTGCGTCAGGTCGCCGAGGCTCAGTTCCCCGGCCTGCACGAGCTTCGCCCCGTACCACAGGACAAGCACGACCGACCCGAACAGCGCGAAGATGACGAACGCCGAGAACGCCCCGCGGTACAGCGCGCCGCGCAGCACCGCGGCGACGACGGCGTCGATCCCGACGCGGTAGCGGTTCTCCTCGAACCGCTCGTTGGTAAACGCCTTGACGCCGCTGATCCCTTGCAGGGTCTCCTCGACGACGACGTTCGCGGCGGCCAGCCGGTCCTGGGCGTCCCGGGACTGCTTGCGGACGGCCCGGCCGAACAGTGCCGCGGCCGCGACCAGCGGCGGGACCGAGCCGAGCATGACGAGCGTCAACCGGCCGGAGGTCGTGGCCAGCAGGGCCAGGCCGCCGGTGAGCATGACGAGTTGCCGCAAGAACGACGGGATCGCCCCGGTGAGGGCGTCCTGGATTTGCGACAAGTCCGTGGCCACGCGGCTGGACAGTTCGCCGACGCGGCGCTGGGCGAAGAAGGCAACGGGCAGCCGCAGCAGGCGGGCGTAAGTGTCCTGCCGCAGGTCGGCCAGGCTCCGCTCGCCGACCTGCGCGAGCCAGTACGTTTGGGCGAAGGAACAGGCGGCCCGGACGGCGAGGACGATCACCAGCCAGACGGCCGCCCGGTCGATGTCCAGCCCCCCGACCCCGACCAGACTGCCGGTCGGCCCGGCGGCGTCCACGAGGCGGCCGGCGAGGTACGGGAAGGTCAGCCCGAGCAGGCTGGACGCGGTCAGCGCGACCATCGCCGCGAGGAACCGACCGCGGTAGCGCAGCAGGTATGCGAACAGTCGGGCCGCCTCGGCCAGGCCGGCACGCGTCAAGCGGACGCGCGGCTCGGGGCGGTCGGCGGGCGGGTTGTCGCGGGCCATGCGGGGGCGATCCGGGATGCGGGGCCGGGGCGTTTGTCCGGCCCGACGCCGGAGACGACACCCACCGGCATCTTATCGACGCCCCCCGGCGACGGCGGAATTGACCGCCCCGGACCGTCCGGTCACTTCACCGCGAGCACGATGAGCCAGACTACGCTGGCCGCGACGACGCCCGCGGCGACCAGCCCCACGTCGCGCAGGACGCCGGCGGCACCTCGGGGGCGGACGGCGGCGCTCAGGAAGCCCCACTGCGTGCGGGCACTCTTGGGCCACGCCACGGCACGCCGGTCGATCTCGGCGAGCAACTTCGTGCCGCCGCGCTTGGCCGCGTCGGACGCGACGGCGAAGGCGTGGCCGTCGAGGCCGTCGAGCTTGCCGGCGAGTTCGGGGGCGTCGGTCGCGCCCAACGCGACCGCCAGGAAGGTCGGGGCGAGGTTGGGGTGCCGGCCGAAGTCGGTCCGGGTGCGCAAGTCGCGGAGCAGGTTCTCGTACAGGTCGGTCGGGTCGCCCGCCAGCGTCGAGCCGAAGTGGATTAGGGTCGCTTCGAGGTCGCTTTGCAACTCGGAGCTTTCCGCTTTGCCTGCCAGAGCTTTTGCGACGGCCGTGAACAGTTCCCCTCTGGTCGCGGCCGGGACGACCGGCGGGGTCGTGGCCAGGGCCTCGGCGACGGCGTCCATCGCGGCGGCGGCGAAGGTCGGTGCGTCGAGGTACGCCTTGACCGTGGTCACCGCCCGGACGCGCGCTTTTAACTCGTCGGAGACCTGCGATTCGCTGAGTAACTTCGCCAGGAAGTCGAGGACGCCCGGGTTGCGGAGCAAGTCGTCGGGCGGGGCCGCGAGGAGTTGCGTGCCGACCTTGTCGAGGCCGGACTGGCCGGCGAACAGTTCGAGCAGGCGCGGCCCGTTGGTGCGGATGACGCGGTCGGCGTCGACCTTGCCGGCGGCCAACGTCGCTTCAAAGTAGCGGTTTAAACTGGCCGGCGGGTAGTCCGCCGCTTTGCCGAGCAAATCTTCGAGCCAGGGGTGCTGCGGGGCTTCCGCCAGCAGGCCATCGAAGAGCTTGCCGGCGCGGTCGTCGCTCGTCTCGGCCGGCTTCAACAGTGCGAGTGCCAGGGCCGGGTGCCGGGCCAGGATCGTCGCCAGGACGGCGGTCGGTTCGCCGTCGCGGAGCAACGCGGCGCGGGCCGCGGCGAGCTGGTAGGGCTTCGGCAGGTCGAGTGCGAGTAGTTCCGCCAACTTGTCCGCCGGGGCCGCGAGCCACTTCGCCAGGCCGGCCTCGACGCCCGTGACGCCCTGCTGTTGCTTGAAGCGGACGAACTTGGGCAGCAGGTAGCCGCGCATCTCCCAGGCGAGCGCTTCCGGCTCGGCCAACTGGGCGATCAACTCGCCCCAGACGGCGTTGGCCTTGGTCGGGGCGACCATCGGCAGGATGACTTCCAGGGCCGTGGCCGTGCGCCCGCGGTCGTTCGCCTTCAGGGCTTTCAGGCCGGCCTCGCGGACGGTCTGTGTCAGCTTGGCCATCACTTCGGGCTTCTGCCGCAGGGACTGGACGGCGCGGGTGAACGACGTCTTGGCGAAGTCGCGGTCGTCGAGTGCCCATTCGAGGAACTGCTGCAGCACGTCGGCCCGCGCGGAGATCCACGAGGCGAGCGGGGCGTGCTGCAAGGTCTCGGCGGCCTCGTCCTTGGTCAGGGTGCCGGTCCCGCGGGTCAGCCGGTAGACGAGGTCGAAGTGGCGGGCGTCCTTGAGGCCGAGCCGCTCCCAGGTCGATTTCACCTCGTCGAGCGGCCCGTACTCGCCGGCCGCGGCCGCCTTCACGGCGAACCCCGCGAACGGCACGTCGGCCGTCACCGGCGTCCGCCGCCCGGTGGCCAGGTTGAACGCGACGTGCGGCCGCTCGTAGCACGCTTGCGGCAGGTCGCGCGGCTCGTCGCCGTCGGCGTTCGGGGTGCCGGGGTCGTGGCCGATGAGCCGGGCCGAGCAGGCGAGCGGGTCGGACTCGTAGGTCGAAAAGGTGAAGGCGTCGAGCAGGCCCGACGGCAGGACGCGGGTCGCGGCATAGACCAGCTTGGCCACGTCGTCGGCGGCCGCGGCGAGGAAGATTTTCGCGTGTGGCGGCGTTCCGAGCAGAGCGACTAGGATGAATTCGAGGGCGTCCTGGCGGGCCGGGGCGCTCAGCCAGTCCTTCGAAACGGCGTCGTCGAGGACGTCCGCGACCGGCAGGTACGGCAACTCGGGCAGGTCGGCCGTGCCCTCGGGGTCGTGCTTCTGCCAGAGCGGGCTGCCCCAGGTTTGGATGGCCAGTTGCGCGTCGGCGGAGGCGGGCACGTTGAGTAGGGTGTGCGCAAAAAAGTTCGCGCCGTCGGGCGTGGTGTGCGTCAAAACGCGGCCCTGAGGCGTGTTCAACAGCGCGAGTCGGACCGGCAGGGGGCGGTGGAAGTCGTGCCGCGGTACGCCGTAGCCGGGGTGATTCAGGGCGAGGTCGAGGGCGGCGGGGGGCACGCCGGCGCTCGACGCCTTCAGTGCCGCGCCCGCGGGGAACGTGCCGAGGAGGCCGGACGAGTAGAGCTGCTTCATGGGATTCTCGGGGCGTGCCAGGTGGGGCAGGTGCGGTGCGGTCCGAGTCTTCGCGGCGTGCCACAAATCGCCGGCGAAGTGTTGCCGCGTCGTTGCACCATAGCACGCGAACCGACGCCGCAAGGGTCGTTCGCGGCTTTCCCTTCCGGGGCGCGGGCCTTACGTTAACCCTCTGCAAATAAGCCACGGCGGCGCGGGGAAGTGCTCGAATCGAAGACGGAGCCCCATGATCGAGTTGATCGACACGACGAAGACGTACTATCAGGGCCGGCGGGTGGTCAGCGCGGTGCGGGGCGTCTCGCTCGCGGTCCAGGGGGGCGAGTTCGTCGCCATCATGGGGCCGTCCGGGTCGGGCAAATCGACGCTCATGCACCTCATGGGCGCGCTCGACACGCCGACGAGCGGCCGAGCCGTCTTCCAGGGCCAGGACTTGCAAAGCCTGTCGGACACGGCCCGGTCGCTGTTGCGCCGCAACCGCATCGGGTTCGTCTTCCAGGCGTTCAACCTGCTGCCGACGCTGACCGCCGCGGAGAACGTCGCCCTGCCCCTGCTCCTGGGCGGGGCGTCGCGCCGGGAGACGTTGACCCGCGCGAAGGCGAGCCTCGACCGGGTCGGCCTGGGCGAGCGGGCCGACCACTTTCCCGAAGAGATGTCCGGCGGCGAGATGCAGCGGGTGGCCGTGGCGCGGGCGCTGGTCACTTCGCCGGACGCCGTGTTGTGCGACGAGCCGACGGGCAACCTCGACAGCGTGACCAGCCGCGAAATCTTGACGCTGCTCGCGGGGCTGCCGGAGCCGGGCCGGCGGGCCGTCGTGATGGTGACGCACGACGCCAACGCGGCCCAGTACGGCACCCGCATCGTCCGCATCCGCGACGGCCTGGTCGAGTCGGACGGCCCGGTCGTCGGCCCCCGCCCCACCGCGTGAACGAAAGCACTCCGCCCGCATGATCGCCCTGTACCGCCTGCTCAGCCTCCGCTACCTGTGGCACCGCTGGGACCGCGGCACGCTCATCGTCGCCAGTATCGCGCTGGGCGTAGCGACGCTCGTCTCCTCGCGCGTCCTCAACCAGTGCCTCGAACGCGCCGCCGACCAGTCGCTGACCCCGGTACGGGTCGGCGACCTGTTCGTCGGCAACGGCGAGTTCGGCGTCGCGCGGTCGGTCGTCGAGGACCTGCGGGCGGCCGCCGTCCCGGGCGTCGCGGCGTTCCAGCCGCTGGTCGTCGAACGGGTCACGCTGCCGGGCCTGGGGAACCGCGTCTGCGTGCTCCTCGGCGTCGAACTCACGCCGGACTCCCTCCAGACCAGCGGCCCCAACCCGCTGGGCGTTCGCGTTACGCGCACCCTCGAAGACTCGCCCGCGGCCGCGCTCATGGTCGTCTCGCGGCGGGTCGTCATCGTCAGTAAGTCGGTCCACGACGGCTGGGCGGCGGCCCGGAAATCGCCGACCGAACCGCTGACGTTGAAATTCGGCTCGCAACGCCTCGACTGCCTGCCGGCCGGGTACTTCGAGTTGGGCGAGAAGTCCCCGCTGGCCACGTTGGGCGACGCCGTCGTCGGCATGGAACTCGTCTCGGCGGCCCGCTTCGCCCGGCCCGGCCCGACGCCTGGCACGATGGCCGCGGTCGGCGGCGTCGCCGCCGACGCCCTGTGGGAAGCGGTCGTCCCGCTGCGCGTCAACCGCGTGGACGTGGTGCTCCAACCGGGGGCCGACCGGGACGCCGTGCAGGCGGCCGTGCGAGCCGTGGTCGGCAGCCGGGCCGAGGTCCGCACGCCCGAGGCGCACGCCCAATCGACGCAGGAGATCGTCGGCGGCATCCAGATCGCCTTCACCCTCTGCTCCGCCGCCGCAATGGTCGTGGGGCTGTTCCTCGTTTACAACGCGCTCGCCGTGACCGTCGCCGAGCGCCGGCACGACATCGGGATTTTGCGGTCGATCGGCGCGACCCGGCGGCAAGTCGTCGTCCTGTTCGGCGTCATGGCCTTCGCCCTCGGCCTGCTCGGGGCGGCCCTCGGCGTCCCGGCCGGGGCACTGCTGGCCCGGCTCATCCTCGGCCAGTTCCGCGAGGAGTTGGGCGCACTGTTCCTCAACCCGGACTTGAACCCCGGCGTCCCGTCGCTCTCGACCGTGCTTTACGCGGCGCTCGCCGGCGTCGGCACTGCCGTGTCGGCCGCGGTCATCCCGGCGGTCCAGGCCGCGACCCAGGACCCGGCGGACGCCGTGCGGCGCGTCCCCGGGGCCGGCAGCGGGTGGTGGGGGCTGGCCCACAAGGCGGCCTGCCTAACGCTCGTGTTCGGCGGCGTCGGCATGGTCCTCGCCCGGCACGACCTGCCGCACCGCGTCGGAGCCTTCGGCGGCATGATGACGGCCCTCGTCGGGCTGCTCCTCGCCGCGCCGATCCTCGTCGGCTTGATGGTGCGGCTCGTCCACCCGGTCCTCCGCCGCGTCTTGCCCATCGAGGCCCGGCTGGCGGCGGACAATCTGCTGCGGGCACCGGGCCGCACGGGGGTCGTGATCGGCGCGCTCGGGGCCGGCGTGGCGGTCATCTTCCAGACGGCGGGCGTCGGCCTGAGCAACGAAGTGCCGGTCGTCCAGTGGCTCGACGAGGTCATCCAGGCCGACCGCTTTCTGTTCGGCGGCAGTCTCGCCGAAGCGACCAGTTCGCAGACGCCGCTCGACCCGCAACTCCTCGCGGACGCGCGGCGCATCCCCGGCGTCGAGGGCGTCGTCGGCCTGCGCTACGTCCGCCCCGAGTACAACGGCACGCTCGTCTTCCTCGTCGCCATCGACGCGGCCGCTTACGCCGAGGGCAACGCCCGCCGCGCCGCGGGCAACCGCGAGGGCCTCGACAAGTTGCGGACGCTGACGCGGCCGAACGCGGTCCTCGTGTCGGACAATTTCGCCCGCCTGCACGGCAAGAAGCCCGGCGACACGGTCACGCTCCCGGGGCCGCGCGGGCCGGTCGAGCTGCGCATCCTCGACACCCTCCGCGACTACTCGTGGAGCCGCGGCACGATCTTCATCGACCGCACCGTTTACGCCGCCCTGTTTCAAGACCCGCTCGTGGACATCGCGCACGTCTACCTGGCCGACCCGTCCCCCGACTCCAGTGCGAGCCGGGCACTCGGCGAGTTGGCGGACCGCCGGGGGCTGATCGTGCAGGACCGCGGCACGGTGCGCAAGTTCCTGGCCGACCTGATCGACCGCGTTTACGTGCTGGCGTTCGTCCAGCAGATCGTCGTCGGCATCGTCGCGTCCCTGGGCGTGGTGACGGCACTGTTGATCTCCGTCTTGCAGCGGAAGCGCGAACTCGGGCTGTTGCTGGCCGTCGGGGCGACGCCGGGGCAGGTGATCCGGTCCGTCCTCGCGGAGGCGCTCCTGATGGGCGTCTTCGGCACCGTCCTCGGCATCCTGATCGGGTTACCGATGGAGTGGTACGTCTTGCGCGTCGTGCTCCTCGAAGAGTCCGGGTTCCTGTTTGAAATGCTCGTGCCGTGGCGGCAGGGGCTGGCGATTGCCGCAGGGGCACTCGCCGTCGCCGCGGTCGCCGGACTGCTACCGGCCTACCGCGCCGTGCGGACGCGGATCACCGACGCCATCGCCTACGAGTGACACGCGTCAGCGACATTGGCCCGTCACCCACGGAGCAACGTGTTCGGCGGCGAATCGCCGCGAGGTCGCTTCGGCGGCGTGCCGCAGTAGGTGGTGACCGTCGGCGAAGTCGGTTTCGGGCAACGCCCACGCCGAGAGGTCGGCGACCGGGTGACCGCTGGCGACCGCGAGTTCGTCGAGGTACGACCGCACGGCGATTCTCGTCGCCGGCGTGGCCCACGACCGGAAGCGCGGCGACTCGGGCATCACGAAGAACACCGCGCGGATGCCGTGGTTAGCGGCCAGTTCCAATAGTTCCGCGTGGGCTTGCCGCACGGCGGGGTGGACGCGGAGGTCCGCCAGGCAGCCGGCGTACTCCTGTTGCGTCTTGCGCACGCCGTCCTCGCGCCGGCCCACCTCGACGGTCTCGAAGAAGTACGGCATCCAGCCGCCGGGCCGCGTCTGCTTCCAGAGGAAGTCCCGCCGGGCCGCCGACGGTAAGAGGAAGCCGGCCCCGGCCCGCGAGAGCAGCACCGACCGACTCTCCGACCACGGCGTGAGCCGGGAACGCAGCCAACCGGCGCGCAGCGAGTGCGCCGGTTCGCCGTAGGCTTCGAGATAGTCGAGGTCGCGCCAGTCGTAGCGCTCGGACGGCCCGACGCGGTTGACCGGGGACGCGGTCGAGAGCGCCGGCGGCAGCACTTCGACGAGCAAGAAGTCCGGCCGCACGCCGGCCGCGAGGAGACGCTTCAAGGTGAGCAGTTCTTGCACCGGGCCACTGCCGGACTGGGCGAAGTTGTACGCCCCGACGCCGTCGGGCAGCGCGAACGCGCCGGGGTTCAAGCCCATCTGCACCCGCGAGCTGCCGAGGATGACGACGAGCTTGGCCGGCCGGGGCACGGCCTGAAAGTCGCGCAGCCGCAACCCGTATTCCGGGTCGCGCCACTCGGGCCTGAAGCGTTCCAGCGCGACCGACAGGCCGAGTTGTAACGTCGCCACGGCGGCGAACGCCCACGCCACGGCGCGTCGGGCGGAGCGGCGGCGACTCATCGTGCACCCCCCGACGGCCCGGCGAACTGCGGAAAAACGCGGGCGAGTTCGCCGTGCAACCGGCGGGTGAACTCGGTCGCGCCGGGCGTGAGCAGGTGGACGCGGTCGGGCAGGTGCGCGGCGGCGATCCAGTCCCGCGCGTCGATGACCGGCACCGCCAGGTCGGCCCGCAAGTGTCGCTCGTGTTCGGCCGCGCGTCGTACCGCCTCGGGAGGCATCCACTCGGCGAACGCGGGTGAGTCGGGCATCATCAACAGCGCCGCGGGGATGCCGGCCTCGGCGCACTCGCTCAACAGTTGTCGCAAGGCGCGGTCGGCCACTTCGCTCACTTCGTACCCGGCGAACAGCCCCCGGTAGTAGTCGGCGTGAACGTCCTTCAACTTCAGCCGCTCGGCGTCGCCGACGCTGTCGCGGTCGGCGAGCCGGCCCCAGGGGTCGATGCGCGACCAGAGGCCGTCGATGCGGGCGGCACGCGGCAAGCCCCCGGGCACGAGTTGGTTCCAGGCGTTTCGGCGGTGCGTCCGCAAGGGCAACGCCCGCGCGGCGTGCCAGTCGCGGAGCCGCCGGGCCGGGTCGGGGAAGTTTTCGCACACGGCGCGTTCGTCGCACGAGCGCAGGCGGTGGAGGTCGAAGCGGGCCGCTTCGTGGTACGCGCCCGCTTCGTGCAGGAACGCCGGCCAGTACTCGACGAGTACCGCGTCGGGCCGGACGCCGTCGGCGAGCAGTCGGCGGAAGCAGATCAACTCCATGACGGGGCCGCTGCCGACCAGGGCCATGTTGAACAGCGCCGGGCCGCAAGTGGACTCTCCCGGGAGCGATGCGGGGTGCAGGCCGATGGCGACGCGCGAACTGCCGAGGGCCACGACGAACGGCCGGCCGGGCTGCTCACGCCGCCGCTCTTGGAGCAGGCCCAACCGCTTGCCGTACTCGGGGTCGTGCCAGCGCGGCGGGGCGTGGTCCAGGGCCACGACGAGGGCGAGATTCGCGGCCAGAATCGTGGCCAAGAACGCACAAACGGAGCGGGCGGCGTGGCGGCGCATGTCAGCGGCCCGCCTTCAACGTCGGGTCGATCGCGTCGCGCGTCAGCCGTTCCGTGAAAGTGTCCGCCCCGGCGACGAACGTGTGGTGGCCGTCGGAAAAGGCGTCGTCGGCCAGCCACTCGCGGGCGTTCACCAGGGGGGCGTCGTACCGGACTCCCAGAGCGTGTAACAGCGTCAAGAGACGGGCGTACCCGGACGAGGGGAAGTACTCGCGGAACCCGGCCGCTTCGGGCATGAGCACTAGCCGCACGGCGACCCCGCGTTCGCGGCACAGGGCCAGCAACTCTTCGAGGGCCGCGACGGCCGGGCCGCCGGGGGTGTAGTCGGCCAGGATCGGCGCGTACTCCCGGCGGGCCTGCTCGACGGCCTTGGCCCGCGTTGGGGCGTCGATAACCTGGGCCGCCGCGCGGCCGAAACCGTCGTCGTCCGCCCCGCGGCTCCAGTCGAAGCGGACGTGCCACGGCAGGCTACTCGGTAGCAGCCGCGTCATCGTCTGGAAGCGGAGCCAGTAGGCCGGCAGGATCACCGTCCGCGCCCACCGCGCGTGAACCGCGGCCGCCGGAAAGCCGAAGCGGGCGACGGTGCTGCACTCCGAGAACGTGAGCCGGTCGGCGAACAGCAGCCCGCTTTCCTGGGTGAGACCCGCTGCGTTCGGGGCCAACAGGCTCGGTAAGACTTCCACCAGGAGCAGGTCGGGTGCGACGCCGTCGCGGAGGAGGCGATTGAAGTACAGGAGTTGCGTCACCGGCCCGGCCGACGGGACGCCGAAGTTGAACGCGGTCACCCGGTCGCGGCCGAGTTGCCGTTCCACGGCGGCGGCGTGAAAGGCCATGCCGGTCCGCGAACTGCCGAGCATGACGACGCATTTGCCGCCGTCCGCGTCGCGCAGGCGGCGGCGCAGCTTGACGAGCTTGTCGCCGTACAGCGGGTCGCGGGCGCGCGGGTAGACTTCGGCGAACAGCCCGTAACCCAGTTGCAACACGGCGAAAATCACGACCCCGCCCACGACGGCCCGGCGGGCGCGGCGGCGGCGGTCGAAGGTCGCGGGTCGCGGTGCGGCCGTCATGGGGCCTCAAAACGTGAAGTAGATGAAGGTCTGCCCCTGCTCGGGGGCGAGCAGCAGTGCGGCGATCAGCACCAGGGCGTAGCCGTAGCCGACCGCCGCCGCCGGCAGCCGCGACCAGACGCGCCCCCACAGGCCCGAGGCGACGAGCGCGTGACACGCGAGGACCACGCCCGCGGTGTACCACAGCCCGCGGGCGTTCAACGACAGCGGGTTCCCGGGCAGGTTGAACTGGAACATCCGGTCCAGGATGACGAGCGCGGATTGGAAGTCCGGGCGGAAGAAGACCCAGGCGAGGCTGACGGCGAAGAAGGTCACCGCAACCCGGAGGGCCGTGCCGACCTGCGTTTCGAGCAGGGCGTTGAACCCCGGCCGGGCCGCGGCGAACGTGCGGAAGTGCCGGTGGCCGACGAGTAAAACGCCGTGCAGGCCGCCCCAGACGACGTAGCTCCAGGTCGCCCCGTGCCACAGGCCGCCGAGCAGCATCGTGACCATCAGATTGCGGTCGGTGGCCAGGGCCGAGCCGCGGCTGCCGCCGAGCGGAATGAAGACGTAGTCGCGCAACCAAGTCGAAAGGCTGATGTGCCAGCGCCGCCAGAACTCCCCGACGTTCGCGGCCAGGTATGGCAGGTTGAAGTTCGGCACCAGCCGGTAGCCGAGCAGGTGCGCCAGGCCGATGGCCATGTCCGAGTAGCCGGAGAAGTCGGCGTAGATGCGTAGCGAATACGCCAGCACGGCCAGCCAGATCGCGCCCGAACTCGCCGCCTCGGGGTTCGCCAGAATCGGGTCGCTGTAGACGGCCATGCGGTCGGCGATGGCGAGCTTCTTGAACAGGCCGAGGAGGAAGAACTGCACGCCGACCTGGACGCGCACCCAGTTCCACCGCTTGACCCGGTGGGTCTGGCGGAGGAAGTCGCCGGCGCGGACGATCGGCCCGGCGACGAGGTGCGGGAAGAACAGGATAAAGAGCAGGAAGTGCGGCAGACTGCGCTCCGCGCGCGTCTTGCCGCGGTACACGTCCACCGCGTAGCTGATCGCTTCAAAGGTGTAGAAGGAGATGCCGAACGGCACGAGAATGTCGAGCGGCGAGAGCTTACTGAACGCCGGGTCGCCGCCGAGGGTCGTGAGCAGGTCGTGCAGTTCGCCGAGGAAGAAGCCGCGGTACTTGAAGTACGCCAGCAGGCCGAGGTTCGACAGCACGCTCGCGGCCGTGAGGGCTTGCTTGACGCGCCGCCGCGGCGCGGCCTCGATACCCCGGGCGAGGAGGTAATCGAGACTCGCCGTGGCCGTGACGAGGAAGGCCAGGCTGGCGTTCCAGGCGGCGTAAAAGTGGAAGCTCGCTACAACGAGCAGCCAGACGCGGCCGGTGATCCAGCGCCGCGGCATCGCCCAGTAGGCGGCGGCGACAGCGACGAAGAACAGGAAGAAACTTTCGGTGTGGAAGAACGGCTCAGGCAGCCAGTCGTGCAGCGTGCGAAAGTACGACGCCTCCCCGGCCCACCGCAGCTGCTCCTGGGCCTTCAACGCTGCGGCGAGTTGGTCCGCCGTCAATGGGGTCGAGGTGGCGAACAGCGGCATCGGGGGTCACCGTCCTGGCGGGCGCGCGGCCGTCCGTGGCCGTCGTCTCCGCCCAGGTTAGCCGACCCGCTTCCGCCCGGTCAACCCGACTCGGCCGGCGGCTCAGGATTTGCCCTATTCTCTTCGGATCGCCCACGCTATCCCGCCGGCCATTGACCAACATTGGCCGCGCGGGATTGGCATGTCAACGGCTCAAGTCAGGGACCGGACGGTTCGCGCGGCGCTCGCCGCAATCCTGTTCATCGGGGCGAGTCTCGCCCCTGCGTCGGCTCAAGACGTGCCCCTGTTGCCGAACGAACCCCCAGTCGCGCCCGCCGGCAAAGTGCCGGCCGCACCCGTCGCGTTGCCGGTACCGCCCGGCGGGGTCTCGACGCCCGACAAGGTGCCGTTGAAGGACTACTGGAAGAGCGGGCTGCGGTTCGAGTCGGAGAGCAAAGATTTCTCCCTGTTCGTCGGCGGCCGGTTCCAGTTCGACACGGTCGGCTACCTCGCCTCACGCGATGTCCACGACAACATCCCGGGGACGAACGCGCTCGACGACGGCGTGTCCTTCCGCCGGCTCCGCCTCGACGTGGGCGGCACGATCTACAAGAACATCGAGTTCTACACCCAGGTCGATTTCGCCAACGGGCTGCTGCTCGCGCCGAACAGCACGCGGACCGGGAACGCGACCTACCCGACCGACGTGTGGGTCACGTTCAAAGAATTGCCGGTCGTCGGCAACGTGCGGGTGGGAAACCAGAAGCCCCTGTACTCCTTCGAGCACCTGACCAGCAGCCGGTTCTTGACTTTTCTCGAACGGTCGCTCGGCTTCGACGCCTTCGCCGAAGGGTTCAACAACGGCTTCGAGCCGGGCATCTCCGTCTTCGACACCTACGCGGACAAGCGCGGGACGTGGGGCGTCGGCCTGTTCAAGACAACGCGCAACCCGTTCGGCTGGAACGTCGGGACGAACGAAGTCGAGGTGAACGGCCGCGTCACCTACCTGCCGGTGTACGAGGACGGCGGGCGATTTCTGATTCACGTCGGGGTGGGCGGGGCCAGCCGCGACCTGGACGACGGGGCGGCCCGCTTCCGGGCCAGGCTCGACGCTCGCAACAGCCCGAGTTCGCTGTCGCCGCTCGTCGCCGACACGGGCATCTTCCCCGGCACGCGGCAGGAGATCATCGTCCCCGAATTCGTGGCGGTCGCCGGCCCGTTCTCGCTCCAGGCCGAGTACTACGCGAGTTGGGTCCACAACGCCGACACCGGCACGGCGACCAACCCCAAGCCGCGGGGCACGGTCTTCCTGCAATCGGCCTACGCCGAGGCCGGGTACTTCCTGACCGGCGAGCACCGCGAGTACAACCGCGAGGCCGGCACGTTCGGTCGCGTCGTCCCCAAGGAGCGGCTGGACTGGACCCGCGGCGGATTCACGGGCTACGGGGCCTGGCAACTCGCGGCCCGGTACAGCTACCTCAACCTCGCCGGGGCCGGCGGCGGGGTCGTCAACGACCTCACGCTCGGGTTGAACTGGTTCATGAACCCGAACATGAAGGTCCAGTGGAACTACTTCCTTGCCGACCGGCAGACGGGCACGCCGGTGGGTAACGGGCTGATCCAGGGCTTCGCCACCCGGCTCGCCATCGACTTCTAACCGACGCCGGGCAGTTCCCCTCGTCACTTCGTGCCGAGCGCGAAGAGGTGCTTGCTGCCGCGCAGGTAGAGCTTGCCGTCGGCCGCGGCGGGGGACGCGAACACGGCTTCGCCCAGGGCGTTCTCGGCGACCTTCTCGAAGCCCTTCGGCGTCGCTTTGAACACGACCGCCTTGCCGTCCTCGGCGACCGCGATGACGTTCTCGCCGGCCAGGATCGGCGACGCGGAGACGGCCTTCGGGAAGGCCCGCTCGCTCCAGAGGATTTTCCCCGTCGCCAACTCGGCGCACGTCGCCAGGCCGCCGTCGGTCACCCAGTAAATGTGGTCGCCTTTGACGAGCGGGCCGGGAACGTAAGGGGTTTCCTTGCGCTTCTCCCAGAGCAGCGTCGGCTGCTCGCCGAGCTTCAAAGCGACCGTGCTGCGCGAGCCGCCGCCGTCGCCAGAGACGGCGACGAGGGTGTCGCCGACGAGGACCGGCGAGCCGACCGTACGCAACACCTGGCCGTCGAACTTCCAGACCCAGTTCCAGCGGACGCTGCCCGTCTCGGGGTCGTAGGCGGTGACGCCGGCCGAACTGGCGTCGATGATCTCGACCTTGCCCTCGACGTCGCGGATCAAGGCACTCGAATAGCAGGCGCGGAACGGCTTGCGCGGGGCGGCCCACAACTTGTCGCCCGACTTGCCGTCGAAGCAGACGAACTCGGCCGCGCCGTCCTGGTCGTAATTGACGTACACTTTGCCGCCGAAGGCGACGGGCGACATGCCGACGCCGTGCTGGCTGACGTAGCCGCCCAGGGTCTTGGCCCAGAGCGGCTGACCGGCAAAGTCGTAGGCCGTCAGCGCGACTTCACGGCCGTCCCAGAAGACGGCGTACAGGCGGTCGGCGTCGGCGGCCGGGGTCGAGGAGGCGAGCGAGTTCTTGGCGTGCGCGTGGGCCTTGCCGCCGGGCCGCGCCGCGGTCCAGTCGATCGCACCGGTCTTGGCGTCGAGGCAAATCAACATTCGTTGCGAGGCGTCGGCACTGGACGCCTGGACGTAAACCTTGCCGCCAGCGACGATCGGCGACCCGTTCCCGGTGCCGGGCAGGGGCGTCTTCCAGGCGACGTTGTCGGTGCCGGACCAGGTCGTCGGCAGCGGGGTCGCGTCGGCGACGCCCAGGCCGTTAACGCCGCGGAAGCGGGGCCAGTCGGCCGCGGATAGGGTGGCGGCACTCAAGACCGCGACCAGCCCGGCGAAGCGACGATGCATAAAGAACCCTCGTGTCAGGAACTGTCCCGCTGAGGGGGATTATCGCACAAGGGCACGCGGCCGCAACCCGCCTCACACGGCTTTCATCCCTTCGCCCGGTCGTAGATTACTCTGAGTGACCGCCGCCCGCCGCATCCTGTTCGCCACCGACGCCTGGCACCCGCAGGTCAACGGGGTCGTGCGGACCCTCGACACGACGGTGCGCACACTCCGCGCGGCCGGCCACGCGGTCGAGGTCGTCGAACCGTCGGCGTACCGGCAAGTCGGCGTGCCGTTCTACCCCGAAATCCACCTCGCGTTAACGTTTCCCCGGCACGTCGAACGGCGGGTCCGTGACTTCGGACCCGATCGCGTTCACATCTCGACCGAAGGCCCGCTCGGGCTGATCGTCCGGCGCTACTGTCTCCGCCAAGGCTGGGCGTTCACGACGGCGTACCACACGCGCTACCCGGAGTATTTGAAGGAGTTGGCCCGCGTCCCGGAGTCGTGGGGGTACGCCGTGCTGCGGCGCTTCCACAACGCGGCCGGGGCGATGATGGTCGCCACGCCGAGTCTCGAAGCGGAGCTGACGGCCCGCGGCTTCACGGTCCCGATCCGCCGCTGGTCGCGCGGCGTCGAGGCTTCGACCTTCCACCCGCGGGAGCGCGTCGAATCGCCGTACACGCGGCCGGTGCTGCTGAGTGTCGGCCGCGTATCGGCGGAGAAAGGGATCGAAGACTTCCTCAAGTTGACGACGCCGGGCACAAAAGTCATCGTCGGCGACGGCCCTGCCCGCGCCGACCTGGAGCGCCGCTACCCCGACGCGAAGTTCCTCGGCTACCGCAAGGGCGAAGCCCTCGGGGCGTGCTATGCGCTGGCCGACCTGTTCGTCTTCCCGTCGCGGACCGACACCTTCGGCCTCGTGATTGTCGAAGCATTGGCGAGCGGCGTGCCGGTCGCGGCCTACCCGGTGACGGGGCCGATCAACATCGTCACGCGGCCGGAGTTAGGGTGTTTGGACGACGACCTAGCGACGGCCGTCGCAGGGGCGCTGGCGACGGGGCGGCGCGACGAGTGCCTGGCCGAGGCCGCGAAGTACACTTGGGAACGCTGCACGGCGCAGTTCCTAGCGAACCTGGTGCCGGTGAGGTGACGGCTCCGCCGCAGGCGCGGCGAGCGGCGGACGTGAGTCCGCTGTTCCAACCCGAACTGGAAAGGACTGTCGCGTACGAGCGGCGGAAATTCCCGGCGGGTCGTGACTTCCCCACGACGGGGGGAACAGCGGACTCACGTCCGCCGCTCGCCGCGCCTGCGGCGGAGCCAGTAACCGCCGCGCCGGGAGATTAATCCCAGCGCTTCTTCGGCTTTTTGGGTCGTTCCGCTTGCTCGGGCTGGTCGGGGGTGAGGCGGAGGTCGAGCATCCGCTTCGGCAGGTCGATGCGGGCGACCTGCACCCGGACGCGGTCGCCGAGGCGGTAGCGCTTCTTGGTGCGGCCGCCGTAAAGCGACTGCGACGCCTCGTCGTAGGTGTAGTAGTCGTCCGCCAGGCTCGAGACGTGGACCAGGCCCTCGGCCGGAAACTGCTCGGCTTGCGCGAAGAAGCCGTAGTCGGCGACGCCGGTGATGACGGCGTCGAGCTTCTCGCCGATCCGCGTGCTGAGGTATTGGAGCAGCTTCAACTTTACCAGCTCGCGCTCGGCCTGTTCGGCGCGGCGTTCCATCTTCGAGCAGTGGTCGCCGAGTTGCTTGAGTTCGGCGAGGTCGCCCTGGGCGTTGCCGTTGCGAATCCAGCGGTCGAGTTGCCGGTGAACGCTCAAGTCGGGGTAGCGGCGGATGGGGCTGGTGAAGTGGCAATAGTGCGTGCTGGCGAGGGCGTAGTGTTCGTCCTGGACCGGTGAGTAGCTGGCCTGCTTGAGGCTGCGTAAGAGGCTGAAGTGGATGGCCGCGCGCTCCGGCCTGGACGCGGTCGCGTTCAGGACGCGCTGCAGCTCGAAGCGGTCGGTGGCCCGCTGCATCGGGTAGCCGAGGAGGTTTGCGAACTGGGCGAAGACTTCGAGCTTTTCGTCCTTCGGCGCGGGGTGGACGCGGCGCAAGAAGTTCAACTTGTTGACGGCGAAGTTCTCGGCGACCGCCTCGTTGGCCGCGAGCATGAACTCCTCGACCATCTGGTGGCTCAGGTCGTTCACGGCGAAGTGGGCACCGCTCACGCGGCCGTCCGTGTCGTACTCCAGCACCGCCTCGGGCATACTCAGTTCGAGGGCCCCGCGCTTCATCCGCTTTTTCCGCATCGCCACCGCCAGGCCCGCCATCCGCGCGACGAGTTCGCGCACCTCGTCGGTCACCGGGGTGCCGGGGTCGGTGCCGGCGAGGAGGTCGCGGACTTGCTCGTAGGCGAACCGCTTGCGGACGCGGATCGCCCCGTTGAAGAAGCGCACATCGGCCTTCTGCAGCGTCGGCGTCAACTCGATCTGCACCGTCTTGACGTAGCGTAACTTGCCTTCCTGCAGGCTCGCCAGGCCGTTCGAGATGACTTCCGGGAACATCGGGATGACCTTCTGCGGCAGGTACACGCTCGTCGCCCGCTTGCGGGCCTCGGTGTCGAGCGCACTGCCGAGCCGGGCGAAGTGGGCCACGTCGGCGATGTGGACGGTCAGGACGTAGTGCTGCGTCACCGGGTCGATGGTCACGCTGACGGCGTCGTCGAAGTCGCGGGCGTCCACCGGGTCAATCGTAATGACACAATCGCCGGTGAAGTCGGTGCGCCCGTCGAGGTCGTCGTCGCGGAAGGCGTCGGCTTGCGCCCGCGCCTCGGCCAGGACCGCTTCGGGGAACTCTTCCGGCAGCCCAAAGGAGCGGATCACCGACAGGGTATCGACGCCGGGTTGCGACAGCGGCCCAAGCACTTCGGCGATGACGCCCTCGCCGCGGGTCTCCTCGCCAGCGGGGAAGCGGAGCATCTCGATGACGACTTTGTCCTGGGCCTTCGCCCCCTTGGCCCCGGGGTCGCCGACGCCGATCGAGTGGGCGAACTGCGTGCCGTCGATCTTGACGAAGGCTTCGCCGTCGCGCTCGAAATAGGTGCCGACGAAGGTGCGGGTCGCGCGCTGCATCACCCGCACGACCTCGCCGGCGGAGAAGCCGCCGCGGGTCTCCTTGCGGGAGAGTTTGACGAGGACTTCGTCGCCCGAACTGGCGTCGAGGGTCTTGCCCTCGCGGACCCGAATGTCCGGGCCGGTGTCGGCGGTCGGTACGGTCGGCCGGACGAAGCACATCCCCGAGTTCGTCCGGCGGAAGGTTCCGACGACGCTACCGTAAAGGTCGGCGGCGCGGAGGGCCGACCCGCCGACGACTTCGAGCCGGCCGTCGCGGACGAGGGCGCGGACCGTCTGCCGAAAGGCGGCGTAGCCCGCGTCGTCGGTGATGTTCAGCCGCTTGGCGAGCACCTTCGGCTTGACCGGGATGTAACTCGGCCGCGCGACGGCTTCCAGAATCTTCGAGGTCAAGTCGGGCATGGGGGGCCTGGGCGTCCGCCGCGGAAGGAGGGTCAATCGAAGCTGTCGGAGTGGGTCGTGAACAGGTCGCCGTGGGCACCGCCCTTGTAGAAGCGGCGGTGCAAGTTGCCGTTGTACGGCGTCCAGGCGGTCGCGTTGTTGCGGTCTTCCTTGTAGTCCCGGGCGACCATGTGCATCCGCGTGTCCATCACGTCGATCGCGTGCAGCAGCATCGCCTCGGCCGTCATCGGCACCTTGGGGCTGCCGTATTCTAGGGTGCCGTGGTGGCTCAAGACGAGGTGCTTGAGTTTCACCAGCAGGTCGCGCGGGAACGGCTCGCCGGTCAACTCGGGCACCTTGGCCACCTTCTCCACGAGCATCTCGACGCCGATGGTGATGTGGCCCAACAGTTGGCCCTCGTCGGTGTAACCGAAGGCGCGGGCGTAGCTCAACTCGCGCGTCTTGCCGATGTCGTGCAGGAACACCCCGGCCAGGGTCAATTCGCGGTCGGTGCCGGGGTAGAACGGCAGCAACCGTTCGGCGATGTCCATCATCGTCACGGTGTGTTCCAACAATCCGCCGACGTAGGCGTGGTGCAGTTTCACGCCGGCCGGGCACGTTTGAAACCGCTTGAGGAATTCGTCGTCCATCAAGAAGAGTTCGCCGAGCGCCCGGAGGTTCGGGTTGGTCAGGCCGAGGAGGTAGCCGCGGAGGCGTTCGGTCAGCTTGCCGACGTCGTGGTCGGTCTTGGGGAGGAAGTCGCCGACCTCGATTTTCTGCGGCTCGACCTTCTCGAAGTGTTCGAGGATGATTTGCAGGGTGCCCTGGAAGTTCTGCACCTTGCCCTCGGCGTGCAGGAAGTCGCCGTTCTCGAACGAGCGGAACTGCGCGTCCCCGGCGTTCCAGAGTCGGGCCGACATGCCGCCGGTGCGGTCGCGCAAGTCCACTTGGAGGAAGAGGTCGCCTTTGCGGTTGGTGCGGAGTTGCTTATCGACCGCTAGGTACACGTCGTCGAGGGTGTCGCCGTCGCGGAGTTGTTCGACGTATCGCCGGCTCATGGTGGCTTGCTTTCTGGTGCCTGCGGTCAGGGGGAAAGCGTCATCGTATCAGTCCGCGGCGGTGATGGAACCGCGCCGCACGCGGGTCACGCCCGGCACTTTGCGGAGGTGCAGGAGTAACGCCATCGCGTCGGCGTGGGACGCCGCCCGGCCGCTCACGACGACCACCCCGGCGTCGAAGGCGAGGGTCAGTCGGGCGAACCGCGAATCGCCCGCCCGCAAGGCTTCGGCGGCCGCCTCCGCGGCCGCCAGGGTGTTCGCCGGCCGGTGGGCGGTGGTGACGTGCGTCTCGACGCGGCGGTCCACCACCGGGGCCAGCACGACGCGCGGCGGGGCGGGTGGCAGGGCGGGCGGTTCGACCTTCGGCGACGGCTTGCCGTCGAGCTTCTCGCGGACGCGGTCGAAGAACGGATCGTTCCCGCCGGGCACCCAGCACGTGACCTTCGCGTCGATTAGGCCCGGGACTTTGACGGCGACCGCGCGGATGACGGCGATCGAGTCGTCGTCCGGGACTTCGCCGCCGATCACGGCGACGCCGCGGACCACGTCGATCGTCAGGGTCAAGTCTTTGAGGGCCGCGTGGGCCTGGATCGCGGCCGTGACCTTGAGCCCGAGCATCACGTCCGACGTGGGGGAGGCGAGCGGCGACGACTCGGCGGCGGGAAGCAATCCCGGGGAGGCGGTCAACAAGACGACGGCGGCAAACTGGCGGAGCATGGCGGACCTCACGACGTAAGCCGGTTCGGGGAACCGGTGCGGTCATGACGAGATCATCGGGCGCGATTTCGGGCCGCGCCGGGTCTTTGACTCCAGTTTGCCGAGTTCGGTAAAACTTACCGGCCGGCCGTGCGATGTGGGCAACGCCGGCGGTCGGCGGCGAGTTTGCCGCTACTTCGGGTCGAAGCGGTAGAGCTGACTTTCCTTGCGCACGAACAGCGCCCCGTCCACCGGCACGAAGGTGGCGAAGGTCTTCTCCTTCAACTCGCTCCGGGCCACTTCCTTGAACTCCTTGCCGACTGCGATGACCTGGCCGACGCCGTCTTCGCTGGTGAAGTACATCGTGCCGGCGGCCAGGATCGGCGAGGCGGAGTAGGACTTGCCGGCGAGGCGTTCGGCGTAGTGGACCTTGCCCGTCTTGGCGTCGAGGCAGGTGAGGATGCCGGCGTCCGAGAGCATGTACAACTCGTCGCCGATGACCTGCGGAGTCGGCGTGTTCGGCGCGTCCCGCTTGGTCTGCCAGACGACGTTCGCCGTGATGTCGCCGGTGCCTTCGGGCTTGAAGGCGATCAGGTGCTGGTTGACGTACCCGGTGCCGAGGAACACCAGACCGTGGGCGTAAATTGGCGGGGCGATCAGCGACCAACCGGGCTTGGGATATTTGACCCGCCACAGTTCCTTGCCCGACTTAGGGTCGTAGCCGATGCAGAAGTTGGCCGCCGGGCTGACAATCGTTCGCGTGCCGTTGTGCTCGATCAGCAGGCAGGTGGCGAACGAGAACATGAGCACCGCGGAAGTCTCCCGCTTGGTCCTCCATCGCACGTCGCCGGTCTTCTGGTCGAGGGCCGCGAGGGACGTGACCGCCTTACCGTCGATGGCGAAGACGAGCAGGTCGTCCACGAGGATCGGCGAGTTGCCGTTGCCGTGCAGCGGGTCGTAACTGAGTGCTTGCGTCTTCCAGATCACCTTGCCGGCGAGGTCGAGGCAAGCGGTGCCCATGTGGCCGAAGTGGACCCAAACGTGCTTGCCGTCGGACACCGGCGTCGGGCTGGCGTGGCTATTCTTCTTGTGCGGTTGCGGGGTCGCGTTGGTCTTCTCGACGAACAGTTCCACGTCCCAAACGATGTTGCCCACGGCTTGATCGACGCACATCGTCCGCAGGCTGAAATCGGTGCGGTCGCCGGTGGTCGTCGGCACGGCCGTCGTCAGGTAGAGCTTGCCGCCGACGGCGACCGGCGACGACCAGGCGACCCCGGGCAGCGGCGTCTTCCAGGTCACGTTTTTTTCGACGCCCCACTCGGTGACGAGTGGCTTGCCGGCATACACCCCGGTGCCGCCGGGGCCACGGAACTCGGGCCAGTCGGCCGCGACCAGGGGCGGAGCGGTGAGCGCGAAAGCGGCCAGACAGAGCCAACGATTCATCGGGGCTTCCTCCAGGAGGACCGGGGCGAGTGGACGGCAATAGTCTATAATCGCAGCACCAATCTTCCCCGGGAAGTTCGCCATGCCCGCCGACACTCCGCCCAAAACTTTGCCGCCCCTCGCCGGCCTCTGCACCCTGGCCGAAGCCGCGTGCCCCGGTCTGCTCGTCGAGGCGTGCGTCGCCCGGCTCAAGCGCTTCCACTACGCGTTCAAGCGCCTGCACGGCATCTTGACGGCCCGCATCACCGCCGAACCGGTCTACGAATTGAAGATGGCGTTCGGCCACCACGCCTACCTGTGCGCCGAACACGTCGCCGCCCTGCGGACCCGCGTCGGCGAGATGCGCGAACCGCCGCTCGGCCTCGACGACGTGCCGCACCCCGCGCTCGAAGTCTTCTTCGACGAAGTCCTCGCCGCGCCGACGACCGGCGAACTGGTCCACGGCCTGTACGCCGTCGCCCTGCCCTGTCTCGACGCTGCTCTGGCCAAGTACGCCGCCGACACCAACCCGCTGACCGACGCCCCGTCGCGCCGGCTGATCCGCTTCGCCCGGCTCGAACTCGCCGACCTCATCGCCTACGGCAAAGACGCCGTCGCTGCCTACGGAAGAGCGGATCGCACGCACCTCGACGCCCTGCTGACGCAAGCCGGCACCCTCGACGGCACCGGCCCGACCAGCGACGTGCCGCCGGTGCGCGGTCGCAGTGCGACGCCGTACCAGTTCGACCCCGTGCCCGGGCGCGACGCCCGCTTCGAGGACTTGTGGAACCAGGGCGTTAACCCCGAGGCGTTCCTGTACGACCCGGCCTTCCCCGCGCGGGCGAAGGTATTGATGATGCTGTACAAGCGGCTGCGCGAGATCGACGTGCCCGAGGTCATGGCCGGCATCATCGCCGAAACTCACGGCAAGCCGTGGGGCTACTACCGCGACATGTCCCGACAACTCTGGGACGAGGCCCGGCACGCCATGATGGGGGAGGTCGGCTTCACAGCCCTCGGCGTCGATTGGACGAAGTGCCGCGTCACCTGGAACTGGTCGTACCGGTTGAACACCGAGTGTACCCCGGCCGAACGGCACGCGGTGCTCTTCTTCATCGAGCAAGGCCTGATGCCGAAGACCGGCAAGCGCTTCGAGTACGAGACGGCCGTCGCTTCCGGGCTGCCCCTCGCCGCGACGATGCAGGACTTCGACTGGGCCGACGAGGTACTGCACGCGCAAATCGGCCGGCAGTGGTACGTCCCCCAGTTCGGCACGCTGCAGAAGGCCCTCGAATACGGCGACCGGGCGTGGAGTCGCATCCTGAGCAACTGGACGACGGTCAAGGACCAGGGCCTGACGGCCCACGAGAACTGGTGGCCGACCGTCTACACCCAAGCCTGTGCCGCCGCCGGTGAGAAACCCGACCCCGCCGTCCTCGGCTACGCGACGACCTACGAAGGCCGCCGCGCCGACTTGAAGTCCGTCGGCGAATGACGGCTCCGCCGCTGGCGAATCGCGTTAGCCCGACGCGCCAGCGAGGGTCGAGCGGTCGTAGACGGTGTTTGTGGACGACGACAGTACGGCCGTTGACCGCAAACACTCCCCTCGACCGCTCGACCCTCGCTGGCGCGTCGGGCTAACAAAACCACTACGCGCCGGACGCGGCCAGCCCTTCGCGGCAACTCGGGTATTGCGGCGCGAAGTGCAGGACGCTTCGCGCCAGCGCGTTGCTGACGCGGCGGTTGGCTTCTTGGGCCGGCGTTGCGGGCGGCGTGAACTTCGCCTCGGGCGCTCCCAGGAGTTGCGCCGACAGGGTGTAAAAGTCTCGCCGCCGCACCGGCTCGTCGTCGGCGATGTTGAAGACGCCGCCGGGACTCGACTCGGCGCACAGCACGGCCCGCACGCCGTCGGCGACGTGGACCAGGTTCAGCCATTTCTCGGCGTCGGCGGTGTACGGTTCGCCCGCCAACAGCGCCGCCTTGCGCAGCCAGCGGCCTGGGCCGTAGATGCCGGCGAAGCGTAAGATGGTCGCGGTCGGCTTCACCCCGTGCATCGTCTGCTCCGCCTCGAGCACGACGCGACCGGATTCTTCGAGCGGGTCTGTCGGCGATTGTTCCGTCACGACCGAGCCGTCGGTCTGGCCGTACACTCCGGTGCTGCTGACGTGGACCCAGCGTTCGACTTCGGGCACCGCGGCCAGCACGTTCCGCAGCCCTTCGACGTAAACTTCGCGCATCGTGTGGCCCGCCCGACGGTCCGTGCCGACGGCGTACAGGACCGTCGAGAGCGGGGGCAAGTCGCGGAGGCCGGCGAGGCTCGCGGGGTCGGTCACGTCGCCGGTGACGGGGAGTAACCCGGCGGCCCGGAACTCGTCGCCGCGGGTGCGCGTGAGGGCGTACACGGGGCGGCCCGCGGCGCGCCACGCGGCGGCCACGCGGCGGCCGAGGTAGCCGCAACCGACGACGAGGGCCGGTCCGGTCGGGGGTGTCATTCGCGGGGCCTTTCGTAACTTGGTGGGTGCAACGTCTCCCGGTATCCTACGGCACCGCGTCCATGCCCGTCCCCAGTCCCGTCGCCCCGCCGCGCGTCCCGTACCGGGCCGTCCGCGAACTGTCGTGGTATCTCGCCGCTGTCCTCATCACGACGCTGGTCCTCGTCGTCGGTCTGCGGCTCGACAAGGCGGACTTTTACGCCCCGTTCACCTACGAGTACGACGCCCTACTGATCCTGCCGTTCGTCACGGAAGTCGTCGAGGGCGGGCACCACTGGCGAACGGCCCGGCTCGGTGCCCCCGGCGTCCAGGAACTGTACGACTTCCCGGTCGTCGATCACCTGCACTTCGCCGTCATCTGGGCCCTCGGCAGGGTCTTCCGGTCGCCGGTCGTCGTGTTCAACCTGTTCTACCTGCTCACCTACCCGCTCACGGCGCTCACGGCCCTCGCCGTCTGCCGCCGGTACGGCCTGTCGGGGCCGGCGGCGGTCACCGCGGCGGTGCTGTACGCCTTTCAGCCGTACCACTACCTGCGCGGCCAGACGCACTACTTCCTGTCGGCGTACTACATGGTCCCGTTCGCCGTGATGGTGCTGCTCGACGTTTGCCGCGGCCGGTTGCCGTTCTACCCCCTCCGGTCGGACGGCACGCGGCGGTTCTCCGTCCGCAACCGGGACACGATCGTCGCGGTCGTGGTCGCGCTGGCCACGTCCGCGAGCGGGGCCTACTATGCCTTCTTCACGTGCGCCCTGCTCGTCGCCGCGGGCCTGTACGGGTGGGTGTCGTTGCGGTCCGTGCGGGGGCTGCTGTCGGCGGCCGGGGTGACGGCCGTGGTCGTCGCGGGCGGGGTCGTTAACCACGCGCCGGCGTTCATCTACCAGGCCCGGTACGGCCAGAACAGCCGGCCGCACGTCCGCCTCGCCGAGGAGGCGGAGATCTACGGGCTGAAGATGGCCCAACTCCTCCTGCCGGTCGCCGGGCACAACCCCGTCGCCGTCGGCACCACGATCCTGCTCGACCCGGCCGCGCTGCGGTCCGCGTACCAGGCTCCGCTGTTCAAGGACTTGAACGAGACCGACTGGGATCCGCTCGGCCTGGTCGGGGCGTGCGGGTATCTGGGCCTGCTGGCCGTGGGGTTCTTGCCGGTCCGCCGCAGTGGCACGCTCGGCCCGCTGTCCGCGCTGACGATTTTCGCCACCCTCCTGGGCACCATCGGCGGGTTCGGAGCGATCTTCAACCTCGTCGCCTCGCCGCAAGTCCGGTGCTACAACCGGCTGAGCATTTTCATCGCCTTCGCGGCCGTGTTCATCGCCTGCCGGGCCGTCGATCGGTTCTTCGAGACGCGGACCGGCACGCTCCGGTACTTCAAGTGGCACGCCTTCGCCGTCCTCACCGTCTTCGGCATTTGGGACCAGACGAACGACCAGTGGTTCCCGGACTTCCGCATCCCGCGGCCCGGGTACACGAGTGCCGTGGACGCCCGCGAGGAGGCGGCCGACAAGTTCCGGGCGGACGCGGACTTCTTCCGCCGCGTCGAGGACTTGCTGCCGGAGGGGATGATTTTCACGTACCCGTTCATCGAGTACCCCGAGGCCCGCCTGTACCGGGAGCCGGGGGCCGCCGAGGCGACGCAGTCGTACGAGTTCGGGATCGGCTACCTGCACACGTCGCACCTGCGGTTCAGCTTCGGGGCCATGAAGGGCCGCGAGTGGGACACGTGGATGCGGAACGTGAGCGGCAAGGAACCGGTCCCGCAATTCCTGGAGCGGATCACGCTCGTCGGGTTCGAGGGCCTGCTCATCGACACCAAGGGGATCGGCCCGAAGCGGTGGCGCGAGTTGAAGCGGGAACTCGACCAGTACCTCGGCGCGGGGGCGTTCCGCGAAGTCCACGCCGGCCGGCGGCTGCACTTCTTCGACCTGCGCGGCTACCGCGAGACCCTGATCCGCAACTACGGCCCCGCCGGGTTCGAGGCCCGCGCCGTGGCCGAGCGCGAGAGCCTGCTCGTCCTCTGGCTCAACGGCTTCAGCACGTTCGAGCCGCCCGGGTACGAGGACCGCGCCCACCTGTCCGGCCTCGACGGCCTGATGGTCTTCGTCAACCGGTCCGAGTCGCCCGTCACGGTGCCGGTGCGCATGCGCTTCCGGACCACGTTTAAGGACAAGGCGCAGTTGCGGATCGAAAGTCGGCTCGCGTCGCCGGCCGGCACACCGTGGGTGGACGAACTCACCATCGGCGGCGAGGACCGACCGGCCGAGTACGCCCGCGAACTCGTCGTCCCGCCCGGCCGGCACGAGATTCACTTCCACTGCACGCCGGCCGTCCCCGTCCTCCCGGCCGATTCGCGGCACAACGTTTTCACGGTCCTCGACTTCCGCACGAGGTGACGAGCATGCGCCGTCGGCAACTCCTCCGCGCCGGCCTACGACGGGTCGGCCGAGTCCTCGCCTACCTGGGGTGCGCCGGCTTCGCGTGCGGCTTCCTGGCCGCCGGCCTGCGGCTCGACCAGATCGACCTCACGCTGCCGATGCTCGATTCGGGCGACGCACTCCTGATCCTGCCGATGATCCAGGCCCAGCACGAGGGCAGCACGCACTGGGTTAACGACCGCCTGGGTGCCCCCGGCCGGCAAGAGCTGTACGACTTCCCCGTCATCGACCACTGGCACTTCGCTTGCGTCGCCTTAATCGACCGGTCCGTCGGTCACCCCGTCGTCGCCTTCAACGTCTACTACCTCCTCACCTACCCGCTGGCGGCCTTGTGCGCGATGTTCGCCGGCCGGTGCCTGGGCCTGTCGCTGTCGGCCGCGGGGTGCCTCGGGCTGCTGTACGCCTTCTTGCCGTACCACCAGATGCGCGGACTGAGCCATTACTTCCTGTCGGCGTACTACCTCGTGCCGCTCGCCCTGGTCGTCGTGGTCAACCTGTCCCTAGGCCGCGTCCGCCTCCGCCGCGCCGGCTGGCCGGTGCTGGCGGTGCTCGTCACGTCCTGCGCCGGGGCCTACTACGCCTTCTTCACGTGTGCCCTGCTCGCCGTGGCGGCACTGTACGGCGCGGCCCTGCGGCGTTCGTTCAAGCCCTTGGGCTGGGGCGGGCTGCTCGTCGGCGTCGTGGTCGCGGGCGGGATGGCGAACCACGCGCCGACGTACCTGTACCAGCGCGACTTCGGCCGCAACACGGCCCCCGTCGCGCGGCAGCCGGAGGACTCCGAGTGGTACGCCATGAAGCTGACGTACCTCGTCCTGCCGATCCCCAATCACCGCGTCCCGGCCCTCGCCCGGTGGCGCAGCGCCTACGACTCGATCAGCCGGCCAATCCAGGCGGACGCGAACGCCGCAATGCTCGGCGTCGTCGGCGTGGTCGGGCTACTCGTGGCGGCGGTCGCGGTGGTCCGACCCCGGTCGCGCCGCCGGCGGGTCGTGCGGGCCGTGAGCGTCCTCGTCGCCGGGGCGTTCCTGATCGCCACCGTCGGCGGCGTCGGAGCGCTGTTCAGCGACCTGATCAATCCGGCGGTCCGCGGCCTGGCCCGGATGAGCGTCGTCCTGGCGTTCCTGGCCCTCTGGCTCGCCGTCGTATCCCTCGACCGGGGGCTGTCGCGGCGCTGGTACGTCCGCTGGCCGCTGTTCGCCGGCGCGACCGTCCTCGGTCTGTCCGACACGACGCCGAAGGACTGGGGGCGGTCGTCGCGGATCGAGTTCCGGACGCACCTCAAGGAACGGTACGCCGACGACCACGCCTTCTACCAGGACATCGAAACGCACCTCGACGGTGGCACGGTCTTCCAGTTGCCATTCAACGACTACCCCGAGGGCGTCTTCCAGCGCGGGACCGCGGTGGGCAGCTACGACCACGCCCGCGGCACCCTGCACACGACCCGCACGCGCTGGTCGTTCGGGGCGATGAAGGGCCGCGAAGTGGACCGGTGGCAGCGCGAGGTCGCCGCGGCAGAGGTGCCCGAGATGCTCCGACGGCTCGTCTTCCGCGGCTTCGACGGACTGCTCATCGACACTCGCTCTTACGAGCCGGCCGCCGCCTCGGCCTTGGAAGCGGCCGTTATGAAGGGACTGCGCGTCAAGTCACCGACACTCCTGCACGGGCGCGGCGAACAGTCCTTCTACGACTTGCGCCCGCACCGCGATCGCCTGAAGTCGGACCTCGGCGGGCGGTTCGCGGAGATGGCCCGCGCCGACGCCGAGGCCGTCCGCGTACTCTGGTTCGACGGCTTCGCCAGCTTCGAGCCGCTCGGCCGCGAGGAGGCGCACATCTGGTGCGCCCGCCGCGGGGAGGCGTGGATCGTGAACCCGTCGGACCGCACGAAGCTGGTGACGATGACGATGGTGGCCCGCACCGAGTCGATGCTCCCGACGATCCTCGACGTCGCGGGGGACACCTGGTGCGAGTCGCTCCCGATCGACGCGGCGAGTGGAAGTCACGCGGTCACGGTCGAAGTCCCGCCGGGCCGGCACCGCGTCGGGTTCGCGTGCCCGCCGCCGCGCGATTGGGTGCCGCGCGACGCGCGGCGGCACGTTTTCTTCCTCTCGCAATTCCGCCTGACCCAAGACGAATAAGTCCGCCTTGACCGCGCCGCACGGCACGCTATGAGTGACCGCGCGGCCGGCCGGCGGGTCGCGCCGCCGGGCCCAGTGACAGTGGTGTGTCACTGAAAAATCGCCGGCCCGGTACAGGTGGTGCGGGTGGTGGCGCGGGAAAAGTTTGCGAATCCTTTTCCGCGGCCCGCGCGCAACTTGTTTTTCAGGAACCCGGCGTTAGTATTCGACTTTGAAGCACGGGCCGCAGACCCTTGAATGGTGTCGCCGGCAATGTCCCACCCGGGACCGGCGGCGTCGCCGGGGGTCGAGATACGGGCTTCCCCCGAGGTCACCCTTTTTATGTTCGAGTCCGACACGCAGGACCCGCTCCCCATCGAACAGGCCGTCTCCGGCCCGAGCGGGTTCGACGACGAAGAGCCTCCGAGTCGCCCCCGCCGGCACGCCCTCTGGAAGGACGTGCCCCAAGAGCAGTGGGACGACTGGCGCTGGCAGACGCAGAACTCGATCCGCTCCGTGCGGCAGTTGCGGTCCTTGCTCCCGTTCACGTCGGACGAGTTGGAGGCCATCGGGCGGCTCGAAGCCGACTTCAAGATCGCCATCCCGCCGTACTACTTCTCGCTCATCAACCCCGAAGACCCGGGCGACCCGATTCGCCTCCAGTCCGTTCCGTCGCCCCTCGAAGCCGAGTCCGGGTACGAACTCGAAGACCCGCTCGAAGAGGACAAGGACTCGCCCGTCCCCGGCCTGACGCACCGCTACCCCGACCGCTGCCTCCTCGTCACCACGCCCAACTGCACGATGTACTGCCGGTACTGCACCCGCAAGCGCGCCACCCTGACCCGCGGCGGCTGGGAGGGCGTCAGCGCCGACGACGAGCGCATGATCCAGTACGTCCGCGACACCCCGGCCATCCGCGATGTGATCATCTCCGGCGGCGACCCACTCACGCTCCCGCTGAACAAGCTCAAGTTCTTCCTCAAGAACTTGAAGGAGATCGACCACGTCGATGTCATCCGCATCGGCACCCGCGTGCCGGTCACGCTGCCGCAACGCCTCTACGACCAGGAGCTTCTCGACACCCTCGCGGACGCCGAGAAGGTCTACATCCAGACGCACTTCAACCACCCGCGCGAAGTGACCCCGGAAGCCCACCGCGTGTGCAAGTCGCTGATCCGGCACGGCATGGTCATTAACAACCACTCCGTCCTGTTGAAGGGCGTCAACGACAGCCTCTCGACGATTCGGTCGCTGTTGCGTGGCCTGCTCCGCATCAAGGTGCGGCCGTACTATCTGTTCCACTGCGACCCGGTGACCGGCGCGGGCCACTTCCGCACCAGCATCTGGAAGGGCATGGAGATTATGGAAGGGCTTCGCGGTCACACGTCCGGGATCGGCATCCCGACGTATGTCGTGGATAGCCCCCACGGCGGCGGCAAGATCCCGCTGATGCCTAACTACTTGGTGTCGATGTCCGACGACGCCGCGATCCTGCGGAACTACGAAGGGATGCTCGTCCGCTATCAAGCGGAAGACAAACCGAACACGACCGGCGCCCCGACCGTGACCCGTGGCGTCTCCGGGTTGTTGCAAGGCGACAAAACGTCGCTGGTGCCCGAAGGCAACGACCGGATGGCGCGGCGGCGCAAGATCGTTCTTGCCGAGAGTGGATGTGGAAGCGAGTCGGAAGAAACCCCTGATACGGCGGCACCTCGCCGGATCATTCCCCTGCCGATGCAAACCAGCCACGCCAATGGCAACGGCCATGCCGCCGCACACTGAGTGAACAGTTGATACAACGAACCCAACGGGGCAGGCATGAGTGCCTGCCCTTTTTTTGTGACCCGGCGAGCGTCGGGGCGTCAGCCCGACGTGGTAGTCACTGCCGACGTGGTAGTCACTGCCGACG